>CAMBJN010000122.1 GCA_945867755.1 Polynucleobacter meluiroseus | reverse complement strand
ACACAACAATCAAAGCACCATATATCAAGCGCTAAGGAGCCAATAATGAAAACTAAAAAAATTGCTTTAATCACATTGGGCGTGACCTTTCTAGCGGGATGTGCAACTAGTCAGCTTCAATCTGGGTTTCCTTCAGCAGAAGAAGTTGTTAAGTCTTCTTGGCACAATGTTCCAGAAAGCATGAAGGGTCGTTTGGTTCAAGACGAAGCGCAGAAAATTTGTTCTGCTGGTAGAGATAATCCAAGTAAAGAAACAATTGCAAGAGCTGAAGCAATTGCTAAGGCAGCCCCTGTTAAATTGCCTAAAGATGGAAAAATGATGGGTGATTGGAAAAAGGGCGAGGCCTCTGCTCAAAGCGGTTTTGGCCAGCGTGTTGGTGATAGTTCATCAAGAGCTAATGGCGGTAACTGCTACGCTTGCCACCAAATGACTAAAAAAGAATTGTCATACGGCACTCTTGGACCATCATTGCTTGGCTACGGCAAAGTGCGCGGTAATTCCGAGGCAATCGTGAAGTACACATACGAAAAAATCTACAACCCACATATTTATTCTGGATGTAGCAATATGCCAAGATTTGGACATAATGGTATTTTGACTCCAGAGCAAATCGCCGATGCCGTTGCATTGTTATTGGATCCAAAATCACCAGTTAATCAGTAAAAGTTATCTGCTCCAACCCGAAAGGGACGGAACCTTCGCACCCCAGGTCAAAAGCCTGGGGTGTTTTTTTATCTAATGCTCTAAAGAGTAAGGCGAATTGACTCTTTAAAGGACGCTGAAAATTTAATTTAACAATATGAACACTTAAGAATATAAGTAAAGTATTCAGATTTATAAAGGGTTTACGATTGTAGAAATAGGGCTCAATAAGGTTTATCCTATCTTTTCTTTACAGGGGGAGTGTTATGAAGCAACTGATCAAATTAATCTCAGCCATGTCGTTTGTGGTTTTCTCAGGACATGCCTTTTCAGAATCAGTCAAAATTGTTTATCACGTGAACGAAGGCGTACAACAAGCCAGTCGAGCAATCGGCAATATTCGCAATCACTTGGGTGCTGATCCAAAAGCAAAAATCGTGGTGGTCACACATGGTCCTGGTATCGACTTTTTACTTGAAGGTGCTGAGAACATGGCAGGCTCAAAGTTTTCCGCATCAATTGGCGACTTGGTGAGCAAGGGTGTTGAGTTCAGAGTTTGCAACAACACTTTGGTTTCAAGAAAAATTCCTAAAGAGCAAGTGATCATGGAAGCCAAGATTGTTCCATCAGGTGTTGCAGAAGTTTCTAACTTGCAAGCCAAAGAGCGTTACGCTTACTTGAAACCTTAATTGAATTAAGAGTTATCAATCGCAAAAGTAAATAAATTAAGTTTATAAAACAATAAAGGCCGCTCATGCGGCCTTTATTGTTTGTTACTCAGTTACTACTTAGTTTCTACTAGCTTGTTGCTAAATGCCTACTCACTTTGCAGAGTCAATGATCTGATTCAGTGTTGCGCTAGGGCGCATCACTTGTTCTAGCTTCTTAAGATCTGGCTTGTAGTAACCACCAATATCTACTGGCTTACCTTGAACGGCTGATAGCTCAGCAACAATCTTCTCTTCATTGTCTTTTAACTGCTTTGCCAATTTAGTGAAGTGAGTTTGCAGTTCTTTGTCTTCCGTCTGAGCAGCCAAAGCTTGAGCCCAATACAGCGCTAAATAGAACTGACTGCCACGGTTATCGAGTTCACCGGTGCGTGATGAAGGAGACTTTCTGTTCTCAAGCAATTGACCTGTGGCCTCGTCTAAAGTCTTGGCCAAAATCTTGGCTTTAGGATTGTTTTTCTTAATGCCTACTTCTTCAATCGAAACTGCCAAGGCCAAGAACTCACCCAATGAGTCCCAGCGCAAATGGTTCTCTTCAACCAATTGCTTGACGTGCTTAGGCGCTGAACCACCGGCACCAGTTTCAAACAAGCCGCCACCATTCATCAAAGGCACCACAGACAACATCTTGGCTGAAGTACCTAATTCAAGAATAGGGAACAAGTCTGTGAGGTAGTCACGCAAAATATTACCTGTGACAGAAATCGTGTCTTTGCCACGAATGATGCGCTCTAATGTGTAGCGCATCGCACGTGTTTGAGACATGATCTGAATATCTAAACCGGTGGTGTCGTGATCTTTTAAGTACTTCGTTACTTTCTTGATCAATTCAGCTTCGTGAGGACGGTACTCATCCAACCAGAACACTGTTGGCATATTTGATTGGCGTGCACGAGTCACTGCCAATTTCACCCAATCTCTGATTGGAGCGTCTTTTACTTGGCACATGCGCCAAATATCGCCTTCTTCCACATTCTGCTCAAGCAACACTGTGCCATCTAAGGTCACAATGCGTGCAATACCGGGTTCTGAGATTTCAAAAGTCTTATCGTGTGAACCGTACTCTTCAGCTTGCTGGGCCATCAAGCCAACGTTAGGTACGCTGCCCATAGTCACTGGATCAAAATTGCCATGAGTCTTACAGAAATTGATCATCTCTTGATAGATACGAGCAAAGGTTGATTCAGGCATCACCGCTTTGGTGTCTTTCAAACGACCATCGGCACCCCACATCTTGCCGCCCGTACGAATCATCGCTGGCATTGAAGCATCCACGATCACGTCATTTGGTGAGTGAAGGTTGGTGATACCTTTGGCAGAGTCAACCATCGCCAATTCTGGATTGTGCTCATGACAAGCGTGCAAGTCATTGATGATCTCTTCACGCTTAGAGCTTGGCAGAGTTGCAATCTTCTCGTAAACGCTGCTCAAACCATTATTAGCATTCACACCCAATTGCTTGAACAACTCACCATGTTTTTCAAAGGCAGTTTTGTAGAAAATTTTCACGACGTGACCGAACACGATCGGGTGAGACACCTTCATCATGGTTGCTTTCACGTGCAATGAGAACATCACGCGTGTTTCATAAGCATCACGAATCTCATCTTCATAGAATTTACACAAAGCTTTTTTGCTCATGTACATGCTGTCGATGATTTCACCTTCTAAAAGAGACACTTTTTCTTTTAGAACAATTGTTTTACCTGACTTGGTCACCAAATCCATGCGCACATCACAGGCTTGAGGCATGACCATTGATTTTTCGCTGGAGTAGAAGTCACCACCATGCATATGAGACACGTGGGTTCTTGAAGCCTGGCTCCATTTACCCATCGAGTGTGGATTCTTACGTGCATAACGCTTCACAGCGGCTGGTGCACGACGATCTGAGTTACCTTCGCGAAGTACTGGGTTCACTGAACTGCCCAAACACTTTGAATAGCGCGCACGAATGGCTTTCTCTTCTGGTGTCTGTGGATTTTCAGGGAAATCAGGGATCTTATAACCCTGAGATTGCAACTCTTTGATCGCAGTTGTTAACTGCCCCAAGGCTGCAGAAATATTCGGCAGCTTGATGATGTTCGTATCAGGCAATAAAGTTAACTTGCCTAATTCGCTTAAATTGTTGGGAACTTTTTGTTCGGCTGAAAGGCAATCTGGAAATTCAGCAAGGATACGAGCTGCTACAGAAATATCACTTTCAATAATTTCAATATTCGCTGGTGCTGTGAAGGATCTGATGATGGGTAAAAAGGCAGCGGTTGCTAAATATGGGGCTTCATCTGTCAACGTATAGATGATGGTTGATTTTTCCTTGCTCATTCTTCTTTGTCCTCTTTTTATTGATGTACGTCTGATACTCAAGCGTTTCACAAATTCGAGACTGATTTTAATCGCCGAACCTTTGATTATCCTTACCTATTTGGGCTAAGTAAAACTCCACACCCTTATTTTTAATCAAAATAGACTCCCGAAATAGGTAAAAGCCCTGAAAAACATGGTTTTTAGAGAGGATTAAGCCCTTTTTTGTCCTATGTCAAAGAAGGGTAACCAGCAAAACCTTTGCTAAAAGGGCGAATTTGAGAAGTCTCTGTGATCATCAATCTGGCTCAAGCTCGTTGGCTGCAATAGGGAGCCGCCAAAATCTCCCCCAGGCCTTAGCCATCATTTATAGAACATTTATCACTTTTGTAAGTTCTTTGCCCTATAATTTGTATACAAACATATGCAAAAAACTAATAGCCCTAGAGACAACGACACAATGAAAAACAAAGAATTACAAGACATCTATTTCAGATTTTTGAACTTGGTTCGCTCAATTGAAGAGCTACCAAGCTTTCCTAAACTAGATGCCACAGAAACTCAGTTGCTAAACGAAGTGGCAAGCCATTGGAAAAGCGGCGAACGTCTCTTGGTCAGCGATGCGATTGCGATGCGTGAAATTGGATCTCCTGCTACTTTGCATGCGCGCTTAAAACAATTGCGTGACAAAGACATGGTCACTTATGT
>CAMBJN010000121.1 GCA_945867755.1 Polynucleobacter meluiroseus | reverse complement strand
CTGCATTATTTAATGCGTATAAAGTGTGTGGGTACATCCCTCCACTATCCCTCGGTGGAGCGCAGGCGGTAATGTGACTTACGCCAGCTACCCGCGCTGTACTAACACTCATAATCGCAGATGAAATCAAAGGATATTTACCGCCCGGAACATAGCAACCGACTCTCGAGATAGGGATATTTTTTTGACCCAAAATAACTCCTGGAGCAGCCTCTGATTCAAAGCTATGAATACTCTCAAGCTGCCGCTTTGCAAATTCAATTACCTGATTTTTACAATACTCAAAATCCTGTTTAAAAGAATCTGGCAAGAGACTGCTGACCTTCCTTATTTCATCCTGAGTCACCAAAAATGATCCTCTAGACCATTTATCTAAATTTTTTGCATACTCTGTAACAGCGGCATCTTTATTTACTCTAATTTCATCTAGCATGTCTCGCACAGTATTTTCAAGATTGCGACGATTTTGCGGCGTCTTTGGAACAGCTCTCTTTAAGTAATTTCGCATTATTTAATCTTTCTTAAATAGAAAATTTAATTTGTCTATTTTTTATAAAGTATGTGGCAACCGGTTTCCATAATCCTCTAGTTTTCAATTAAAGCAAGCTGCACTGCAGTATTTATTGAATTTGAGTTGATCCTTAGCCCCCGGGGTGAGGTCAAACAGATCCGAGCGGAGATTCCTGGGCCTTATGCGAACAAGCTGTGCGGCAACTGTGTAATGGACTAAAGCAACTTCATGACTATTGTATCCACTTGAATTGCTTGAATTTTTTGGCCTGTCCAACACGATTCGAACGCGCGACCTACGCCTTAGAGGAATTCGCTACTGTTGCAAAGTCCAATTATTTCAATGGCTTACAAAATAAAATGTCATTATGTAATAAAAAAATAGGGTCAGTTTAATTTGCTTAATTTTTATGTGTTTCTTAAGGATTTATCCCCTTAAAAATAGTAGATTGTGTCTTGTGTTTCTTTGTTGAAGGATCTCAATTGAAAATAAATATGCGCATTTTAATTGTTGTATTTATAAATAAACGACTTTATTTTTGACGTCATTGATTTGCATAAGAGTGGGAAATAAATGATTAAAAACTTAAAAATAGCTTTGTCCTCAGTTGGTCTGATTACTGCTGGCGGTGTCATTTCAGCAGTGCCTGTTCTTTCAACCGATGTAGTAGCAGCAAAATATTCGAAAAATAGAAGTGCTGAAGAATTATTGACAATTAAGATTAAGACCGGGGAGCAGGCGTTTGGGGAGAAAATATGATGCCGCTTCAACTCCAGATAGCTGATACTGAGGCGAGAGTTATCACCAAATCATGAATCAGTTGAATAATATTCTCAACACTTCCAAAACCTCTTTCTGTAGTTAAGGATTAAGATGGCAACTATTTATTTTATGAAATTTTTGGTAGCTAAACTATCGCGGGCCTGTTCATGGGTGGCAACTATTGGCTTGTTCTTGGGATTTCTCTATGGCGCTCCTGTCCAAGCAAACTCACCTCTTTACGAGTTTCGTTCTTGTGACAACTTAGAGGCTAGCTTACATACAGAAAGTTGTATGAGTCAGTGTGTTTCGTTGGGGCTAAGTCTGAGCTCCTTTGAGGTTGACCTACCCAATCAGCGCATCTCCGAGATCATCTGGGTTGGAGGAAAGCCATCCAATACGAACTTAATGAGTAATTGCGATATAAGAGATTTAGAAAATTGGCGCTGTTGGTCTGAGTCCAAGATGATGGGTGGTGAAGTTCGCAAAGACGTATTTACTCAATTGGGGAGAGTTTTCGTGCATATGCATGGCTCTGGTGGTGAGCAATACCTGTGTAGCATCAAGAAAGAGTGAAGTTAAGTATAAATTCCTATGAAGCCCAACTAGAAAAAATCTGGACAAGTGTTTGGATAACTTATTGGTATTTTGGACAAGCTTCGCTATATTGGGCGACTAAGTGAATGCTGTCTTAGTTTCTGAAGTTGACTGCAAAGCGTTGATTTAAAAGGCTGGGGGTAGAGCTGTGTTGGCCTGCCCAGCACGATTCGAACGTGCGACCTACGCCTTAGAAGGGCGGTGCTTAATCAATTCAGCAGCTGGTATGCGTACAATTTTTCCGTTGATGGTAGTTACAATCGCTGTATTAGTTTGTATTGCGAGATCTATTGCTGCCTGTCCAGCGCGTTGCATAGCATAGTATGAGCCTGCGATATCAGGATCTGGAGAATTACGAATATCACTAGTTGAATTTGTCATAATTAACCTTGTTCAATTTGTTCCGGGGGAGTTTTATCTCCATCCATTAACACCCATGATTTTACTGCGTTTTGGTAATTCGGTAAATTAGCCAAACCTGCGGCATAGCGCCTACGAATAATTTCTTCGGGAATATTGTGCCCTCCCTGAGCCACCCTCTCAGCCACCCTTGAAATTGCTAACTCAGGTGAACTTAGTTTAATAAACCAAAGTTTTACAACATAATCTAAATTTTTCCATTCTTGAATACGCTGCAAGTAATGAGAACCTGATAAGGTTGTTTCAAAAGAAAAACTCTCACCCGCTTTCGTATATTCCTCAAGCTCATTGAGCATTAATCGCGCAGCCTTAAATGCAACAGATTCAGGATCAAACGGAGATAAACCAGCGGCAATAAGATCTGCGTTAATGAATCGAAATGTGTGAGCCTCTTGCGGCAAAAAGTTTTTAGCAAACGTGGTTTTACCAGCACCGTTTGGTCCTGCAATGATAATAATTTTTTTACTGTTAGCGGTCATTACCTACATTCTATAGAACTAAATAACGCAAAAGTAATTACTACTCGAAAAGACTCTTTGTTTGGCCTGCCCAGCACGATTCGAACGTGCGACCTACGCCTTAGAAGGGCGGTGCTCTATCCAACTGAGCTATGGGCAGTCTTTGATTAGGGGTTGATTATAGCGGAGGTCTATTAGAGATTGCGTCTTGTTGCTTGGCTTCATCGTTTTGATTGCTGACCGATCTCATCAGGGTCAGAATCTCGCCGGGCAAGGCTGCATCGCTACCCTTTAAACCCATCTTGAGTTCTGGCACATATTGACTGATCTCATCTGAGCCAAAGAACTTCATCGACCAATTACTAAATCGTCGCTTTTGTAATGAGCTGATATCAAGCACCTGCACCTCTAAGTGCCGAGGATCTGCTGAGATAACCCTCCAAATAAGTTCAACTTGCTGAGGATAGCCTTCAATGATTTGACCAAAGATGCAGTTGTCATAGAACAGAACACCTGTGATGCCATTGCGTTTGTTTTTATGGGCCGCGTCTTCAAGCAAGTTCATCAAACCAAGAAGGCCCATGTCATTCGCTGCCTGACTGACGTAACTCAATTCAATGAGTTGATCGGCTGGAAAGCTAGCAAAGTTGATTTGTGAATCTTCTTGAAATGACATGTTTAATTTCTTTGTTCTTTGTTCTTTGTTCTTTATTCTTTATTCTTTATTCTAGGTTCTTTGATATCTTTAAATGACATTAGACAAAACTATTCTTTTATCAGTCTTACGTCTAACTCAAATCTTAGAAAAAATTCGATTCATTGGTTGTTATATCCTTGCTGCTACGCACCATATTAATTACAGCTCTATGTAACTTTGATAGTCACTTTTAAAAACATTATTTGGCTTTTTTTGGAAGGCTGTGCATCGAGCGATGCTATTTGAAAGTGGTCGGAGTACAAGGATTCGAACCTTGGACCCCCTGGTCCCAAACCAGGTGCGCTACCAGACTGCGCCACACTCCGACTAGACCAAAATTATAACCTACAGGCTGTTTGTTGGCAAATATTGTCGGCAAAACCAAATAGAATCAAGCCTTTGCGGCTACTAAGAGATGTGCTTGGGATGCTAACTCTTGGCGGGAAAGATGCGCAGGCAGTATGTCTGAAAGGTGAACATGAACAACCAGGTTGTTACATTTGAGAATGTTTTTAATTGAGTCTATTAGTTCCATGTCTCCAATAAAAGCCGCTCGATTGGAATACTCGTTATTTTCTTTGTACTGAATCGTGATTGGCAAAACATTCACCCCTGCCTGATGGGCTGATTCAAATAAATTTGATTTAAACGGTAAAACAGATTTGCCATCAGTTGAGGTTCCCTCAGGAAATATTGCAACAATTTCCTGATTGATGAGTTTTTCTTTCATGAGTTGTATCACCCGCTTGATATCGGATAGTTTTTCTCTTTTAAGAAAAATGGTGCCCAACATACTGGCCAAGTAACCAAAGATGGGCCATTTTGAAACATCTGCCTTGGCCACAAAGATCACTGGTCGTATCGAATTGATGATGTGAATATCCAACCAAGAGATGTGATTAGCGACTAATAGGTAAGGCTGAACGCCAAACAAGGTTGAATCATCTCCATGAATAATGACCTTTACCTTGAGTATTCT
>CAMBJN010000120.1 GCA_945867755.1 Polynucleobacter meluiroseus | reverse complement strand
CCGTATTGACTGGCTTGGTGGGTGGTATGGCTGCGTTCTATCACGATGGTTTGGACATCAACGATCCACATCAACGTGAAATATCACAATTTCGCTTGATTGCAAAAATGCCAACCTTGGTAGCGATGGCTTACAAGTATTCAATTGGTCAGCCAATGATTTACCCAAAGAACAATCTTTCATACACAGCTAACTTCATGCAAATGATGTTCTCAACCCCTTGTGAAGAGTACAAGATCAATGATGTATTGGTGAGAGCCTTGGATCGTATTTTCATTTTGCATGCTGATCATGAGCAAAATGCTTCAACTTCAACGGTTCGTTTGGCTGGTTCTTCAGGTGCCAACCCATTCGCAGCGATTGCTGCTGGCGTGGCTTGCTTATGGGGCCCCGCTCACGGTGGTGCCAATGAAGCTTGCTTGCAGATGTTGGAAGAGATTCAAGCCAATGGTGGCGTTGAGAAGATTGATGACTTCATTGCTAAAGTTAAAGACAAGAACTCTGGCGTTCGTTTGATGGGCTTTGGTCACCGTGTGTATAAAAACTTTGACCCACGCGCTAAGTTGATGCGTGAGACTTGTCACGAAGTATTAAAAGAACTTGGTTTAGAAAACGATCCATTATTTAAGCTAGCGATGACACTTGAGAAGATTGCTTTGGAAGACGAGTACTTCGTGAGCCGCAAGCTATATCCAAACGTTGACTTCTACTCAGGCATTGTGCAGCGCGCACTGGGTATTCCAACCGAGATGTTCACTTGTATCTTTGCTCTTGCACGCACAGTGGGCTGGATTTCACAGTGGGAAGAAATGATCACTGATGCAGAATACAAGATTGGTCGTCCACGTCAGTTGTTTGTTGGTAGTCCAACACGTGCTGTTCAACCAATCGCAAAGCGTTAATTAGGAAAATTCATGGCTCGTACTTTGTATGACAAGTTGTGGGATGACCATGTTGTTCATATGGAAGAGGACGGTACCACTGTCCTCTACATTGATCGACAGTTATTGCATGAAGTGACCAGCCCTCAAGCCTTTGAGGGTTTGTCTTTGGCGAAGCGCCCAGTTTGGAGAAATTCAGCGAACTTGGCGGTGTCTGATCACAATGTTCCTACAACCGATCGTTCAGAGGGCATCAAAGATCCGGTATCACGTTTACAAATCGACACCTTGGATAAAAACTGCGATTCATTTGGCATCACCCAATACAAAATGAACGATAAGCGTCAAGGCATCGTGCACGTGATTGGACCAGAGCAGGGCGCTACATTGCCTGGTATGACAGTGGTTTGTGGAGATTCTCATACAAGCACACACGGTGCTTTTGGAGCATTGGCGTTTGGTATCGGCACATCAGAAGTAGAGCATGTCTTGGCCACTCAAACTTTGCTGATGAAAAAAAGTAAAAACATGTTGGTGCGAGTCGAAGGTCAATTGCCTTTGGGTTGCTCTGCTAAAGATATTGTTCTAGCCATCATTGGCAAGATTGGTACCGCGGGCGGTACTGGTTACACGATTGAATTTGCTGGTACTGCAATTCGAGCTCTGTCTATGGAAGGTCGCATGACCATCTGCAACATGGCCATCGAAGCAGGTGCTCGTGCAGGTCTTGTTGGTGTTGATGAAACCACCATCAATTACGTCAAAGGCCGACCTTACGCTCCAACAGAAGGTGAAGCTTGGCGCCAAGCATTGCAATATTGGAGAAAGTTACACACCGATGAAGGCGCAGAATTTGACCGCGTGGTTGAGTTGCGTGCAGAAGAAATCAAGCCTCAAGTGACTTGGGGCACTTCACCAGAAATGGTTTTATCGATTGAAGACAAAGTACCTGATCCTGAAAAAGAAAAAGATCCGGTTAAGCGTGAAGCAATGGAAAGAGCTCTCAGCTATATGGGGCTAACACCCAATACGGCGATCGAAGCCATCATGGTTGATAAAGTGTTCATTGGCTCTTGTACTAACAGCCGCATCGAAGATATTCGCGCTGCTGCAAGGGTCGTTGAGCGCATCGCCAAAAAAGTATCGCCCACTGTGAAGTTGGCCATGGTGGTTCCTGGTTCTGGCTTGGTAAAAGAGCAAGCTGAGCGTGAAGGCTTGGATCGCGTGTTCAAGGCAGCTGGCTTTGAGTGGCGTGAACCTGGTTGCTCGATGTGTTTGGCCATGAACGCTGATCGCTTAGAGCCAGGTGAGCGTTGTGCTTCGACATCGAACCGTAATTTTGAGGGACGCCAAGGTAATGGTGGAAGAACGCATTTGGTTAGTCCTGCGATGGCTGCAGCAGCGGCTTTAGAAGGTCACTTTGTTGATGTTCGTAAAATAGCGTAAATCTCGGAGACGATAAATATGAGAACTTTAAAATTAGTACTTGCTGGTTTGATGGCAACTTCATTGATGGCTTGCAATACGATTTCTGGTATTGGTCAAGATCTTCAAAATCTAGGAACCGCTGTTGATAAAAACACTCCCAAGAAATCTGATGCTAAAACTGAAGCACCTAATTCTGGCGTGGTTGTTACACCGGTTAGATAATGAATAAGTTCACAGTACATCAAGGTTTGGTTGTTCCGCTCGATCGCGAGAACGTTGATACCGATGCCATCATTCCAAAACAATTTTTGAAGTCAATCAAAAAAACTGGCTTTGGACAAAACTTGTTTGATGAATGGCGCTATTTAGATCACGGTGAACCTGGACAAGATTGCACCAACCGCCCAATCAATTCTGAATTTGTTTTAAACCAGTCTCGCTACAAAGGCGCTAGTATTCTCTTGACTCGTCAAAACTTTGGCTGCGGCAGTTCTCGTGAGCACGCACCTTGGGCTTTGGAGCAGTATGGTTTTAGAGCAGTGATTGCTCCAAGTTTTGCAGATATCTTTTTTAACAATTGTTACAAAAATGGTTTATTGCCAATCGCTCTATCTGCACAGCAAGTGGATCACTTGTTCAATGAAACAGCAGCATTCAATGGTTACCAGTTAACCATCGATTTAGAAAAGCAACAGGTCATAGCGCCCGATGGCCGCACGTATGATTTTGAGATTGCGGCATTTAGAAAATATTGCATGGTCAATGGTTTAGACGATATTGGTTTGACTTTACGACACGCAGACAAAATCAAGACCTATGAGTCTGAAAGAGTTTTGCGCATGCCTTGGTTAGCGACAAAGCTTCCTTAATTTTTCCTATTTAAGGGTTTGACATGAAGATTGCAGTATTGCCAGGTGATGGCATTGGTCCTGAAATCATTGCAGAAGCAGTGAAGGTCTTGAATGCCTTGGGCGAATCTTTTGAAATGGAAACTGCTCCAGTAGGCGGCGCTGGCTATGAAGCCAAAGGCCATCCTTTACCTGAAGACACTTTGAAATTAGCTAAAGAAGCTGATGCTATTTTATTTGGTTCTGTGGGTGACTGGAAATACGATACCTTGGCCCGTGAACTACGTCCTGAGCAAGCGATTCTTGGTTTGCGCAAATACCTTAGTTTGTTTGCCAACTTAAGACCAGCGATTTGTTACCCAGAATTGACTGAAGCATCTAGCTTAAAACCAGAAATCATCGCTGGCTTGAACATCTTGATCGTACGTGAATTGAACGGCGATATTTACTTCGGTACGCCAAAAGGTATTCGCACAGCCACGGATGGTTTATTCCCTGGCACGCGCGAAGGTTTTGACACCATGCGTTATTCAGAGCCAGAAGTGGAGCGCATTGCTCATGTAGCATTTCAGGCGGCTCAAAAACGTCATAAACGCGTGTGCAGCGTCGATAAATCCAATGTGCTTGAGACTTCACAGTTGTGGAGAGAGGTCATGACGCGCATCGGCAAGGAATATCCTGACGTTGAACTCAGTCACATGTATGTTGACAATGCAGCCATGCAGCTTGTTAAAGCCCCAAAAGCATTTGACGTGGTGGTCACTGGTAACTTATTTGGCGATATCTTGTCTGATGAAGCATCGATGTTGACGGGTTCGATCGGTATGCTGCCATCGGCCTCATTGGATAAAAATAACAAAGGTCTTTATGAACCAAGTCATGGTTCAGCGCCTGACATTGCTGGTAAAGGCATTGCCAATCCTTTGGCGACCATCTTGTCTGCAGCCATGATGTTGCGTTATTCATTGGGTAAGGCTGAGCAGGCTAATCGCATTGAGGCGGCTGTGCAAAAAGTCTTGGCACAGGGATATCGAACCGGCGACATTAAAACGGCCGGCTGCCAGTTGGTGGGCACTAAAGAAATGGGCGAAGCAGTTCTAAAAGCTCTGTAAGATAGATACCCCAGGGTTGATTAACAAAATTTTTTAAAAATATAGGTGTGGTGATGGCAGCTCCATTGGTTGGATTAGTAGGTTGGCGCGGTATGGTGGGTAGTGTTTTGATGCAGCGCATGCAAGATGAAGGCGATTTCGCATTCATTGAACCAGTCTTTTTTAGTACGAGCAACGCTGGCGGTCCGGCACCTGCAATGGCTAAGAATGAGAAAAAACTCTACTCAGCTGATGATATTGATGCATTGAAGCGTTGCGA
>CAMBJN010000119.1 GCA_945867755.1 Polynucleobacter meluiroseus | reverse complement strand
CTTGGGCAGGGAAAAAGATTCTCTTTCTCAAGGGCATTGGCGGAAGAGCCTGGCTTGGTGAGCAATTTTTATTGCAAGGTGCTGAAATACATTCGGTGCCCACCTACAAAAGAATGCCGCTGGCCGATGATGCGCCAGCATGGCTTAGTTTAAAAAAATCACGCCCCAGTGACTCAATCTGTGTTCTGACTTCTTCTGAAGCGACGCGATATTTTGTTCAATTTTTAAAAGAAAATTCATCATGGGCAGAGTCTTGGTTAAATGAAGCTATGATGCTGTGTACGCACGAGCGAATAGCTCAGGTATGCAATGAACTAGGTTTTAAAAATGTCGATTGGTGCACCCCAGGGGATGATCATTTGCTTGTCAAAATTGGTCAATGGCACTCCAATAAAAATTAGGAATTGAAATGGCTGCGGATCTCGAACAAGTAAATACCAAAACTGCTAAACAAGCTCAGTCAGAAGCTTTGGGCAAGGGCTTGTGGAGAGCTTTGTGGATCGCCATTGCTGTTTGTCTTGTTTGGTTGGTGATTGAGGGCGGCTTGCGCCTTTACCATCGCCCAGCTCAACTTGATGCCAGGGTTGTAGAACTTGAAACTCAGTTAAGTAAAGTATTGACGAGCGAAGCTGAAATCAATTTGGCCTTAAAAAGCTCTTTGGAAAATCAAAAGAATCTAGCGCCCGTAGCCAATCAATTGAATCAATTGTTGAACCAGGTCGCACAACTACCCATGAACGCTCTTCCGGTAGCAACTGCCCCAACTGTTACAAGTAACGCTGGAACCCAAACAATTATTCAAAAAATAATGACGGCCATTCAGGGTTTGGGTGATCAGTTGATGCGCATTCAGGTGGTGGGTGATGTGAAGGATGTGGCCATGACCCCAGCAGCCCAAGATTTGATTCGTCAGCAATTAAAACTTCATTTTTTAAGCGCAAGACTTGCCTGGTTATCTGAACTACCGCAAGCAAGTAGAGATGACCTGATCCAAGCAGAGCAATTGATTGCAAAACACTTTCAAGCGCAAGCAAGCTCAGTGGTCCAGGTTCAGAAAAATATCAGCGAGCTTCGCGTTGAAATATCCAAGTCAATTTCAATGAGTAAGGGTCAGTGAAGATGCGCGGTGCATTGTGGTTGGCTTTCTTATTCGCAGCAGCAGTCTTGTTGGCCTTGTTTGCCAGCGGTAATGCTGGCCATATCACCATTTACTTCCCACCATATCGCTTAGACACCAGTCTCAACCTTTTTATTGTGGTGGTCTTAGGTGTATTGATCGTGGGTTTATTGGCTTGGCGAACCTTTGCGGCGGTATTGGATTTACCAAGGCAAGCTGCCTTGTATCGACGCAAGCAGCGCGAAGCTCGTGCGATTGTGATGTTATCTGAGGCGGTTGAAGATATTTTTGCTGGACGTTTTTCAAAGGCGCTTAAAGCAGCAGAAGCTGCTAGTGTGAATCAAGCATTATCAGAAACTGCCGCCTTGTTGGCAGCCAGAGCCGCGCATCGTTTGAATCGCTATGATTTGAGAGATCAATGGCTATCAAAAATACAGTCTGCCAACAAACAGCAAGCCAGATTAGTGGCTATGGCAGATATGCAGATGGATTCAAATGATCCAACGGGTGCGCTTGCCACTATTGAGCAATTGCAAAAGGGTGGGGCCAGACAGTTATTTGTTCAGCGCATTGCACTCAAAGCCAACCAACAACTCAAGCGTTGGGACGAAGTCTTAAAGCTAAGCCATAGTTTGAGTAAGCGCGAAGCCATTCATCCGGTCTTGGCTCAAAAAACAGTACAAGAGGCTGTGGCTAAATTGGTTCAAGAAAAGTCCACAGATCATCAAGCGCTGTTAGCCATTTGGAAGAATTTACCCAAGGCTGATCGAAAAACTTCCAGGGTTGCTCTGGTGATGGCCAAGGGATTATTGGCTGCTGGCCAACAAGAGATTGCTCGCGGTTTTATTGAGGAGTCATTGGATAATCAATGGGATGAATCATTGATCGCCGTTTATCCAGATTGCTTGCCAACTGGCTCGACCACTTTGACCTTAGTGCAGAAGATTGAAGCTTGGATGATGAAATACCCCAGTGAGCCTGCGCTCTCTTTGGCCTTGGCCAAGGTGTGTTTGGCTCAAAAATTATGGGGCAAAGCCAAATCAAGTTTGCAAGGCGTGATCAAAGATCCAAAAACAAAACCTTTGCTAAAAGCCAGTGCTCACATGAGTATGGCCAAGTTGCATGAAGCTTTGGAAGAGCCTCTTGAGGCTGCAAGTCACTATCAGCTAGCTGCGCACATCTACGCTTCTAACTGATAGCCTTAACTGAGCCAGCGTAGCAATCGTTCCGTGGTTTTATTGTAAGGAGGGTGAGCTAGCTTGCTTCCCATCCATGCTCGTATACCCAATAAGCCGCGAACCTGAAGCACTGGTTTCAGGTGGCTGAAGGTATCAAAACCAGTTTGACCATGATAAGCACCCATACCGCTAGCCCCGATGCCACCCAAAGGTATTTGCTCAACGCCAGCTTGAATGAGGGTGTCATTAACAGTCACGCTGCCAGAATGAGTTTTTGAGATCAAGCTTCTTAAAGACCTTTTATCTTTACCAAACCAATAAATGGTCAATGGATGATCTTTTGTGTTGATGAATTCAATCGCATCATCATTGGATGACACTCCGATGATCGGTAGCAAAGGCCCAAAAATTTCCTCTTGCATGACCAAGCTGTGCGGAGGTACTTGGGTCAGCATCACTGGGGTGAAAGGACGGTCTCTTGTCTCAGGCAAGAGAAGGTGTATTTGGGCGCCTTTGCTGCTTGCATCTGAAACCAGTTGCTGCCAACGAGATAGCTGTTCTTGGTCAATGGGATGAGTCATTTCGACGGGGTCTTTGAATAAAGATTTGGCAGCGTGGACCAAGGCACCCTTTAGTTCTGGAATTAACTCGTGCTTGATCAAAATGTAATCAGGGGCCACGCATGTTTGTCCGCCATTGATTAATTTGCCATAAATGATTCTTGTGGCAGCGTCTGCCAAGTTGGCATCGTCATTGATCACCACTGGTGACTTGCCACCTAGTTCTAAGGTCAGTGGCGTGAGATTAGCAGCTGCAGCCCTCATCACTCTTTTGCCAATGGCCGTTGAGCCAGTAAAAAACAAATGATCAAATGCTAATTCAGAAAATTCACGAGCAACATCTTCTCCGCCATTGGTGACACAAAACTCGAGGGGGTGAAAAAATTCTCCGATGATGGTGGCGAGATAACCTGATGTTCTAGGGGAGCGTTCTGACAGTTTTAACCAAACCCTATTGCCAGCAGCCAGAGCAGAAATTGCTGGAATTAATGCCAATTGAATCGGGTAGTTCCAAGGACTGATGATGCCAACCACACCTTTTGGCTGGGCTTGAGTCCAAGCTTTCGATGGTTTTAAGTGCATCGGTAAAGAAATGTCACGCATCTTCATCCAAGACTTGAGATGCTTGATCGTGTATTTGGCCGCTTGGCGCACCATCGCCAATTCTGTGAGGCGTGTTTCTACTGAGTGGCGATTGCCAAAGTCAGCATGAACCACTTTGCATAAGTTGGCTTCATATTTATCAATCATTGCCACTACCCGATCAATTCGCTCTTTGCGCTCGGCAAAGCTGGGTGATGGTTCGTGCGCAAAGGCTTGCTGCAAATCTTCAAGTTGTAATTGGAGGGCGCTCATGGAATCTTGACAGTAATTAGATATCAGAAGTATATGAGGAATTGATTGAAGAAAAAATCAGGGATTTGACTAATAGCCCTGCCCCAAGCATGTTAATCCTGAGAGTATTAACATGACAATATCGACATAGGGATGGACAGCATGAATCAACAGGCAACATTGGGTGGCGGATGTTTTTGGTGTTTAGAGGCTGTTTATCAGCACGTGAGAGGTGTTTATCGTGTTGAGTCTGGATACGCTGGCGGCAAAGCGACTGATGCCAACTATGACGCGGTTTGCAGTGGCAGGACTGATCATGCAGAAGTGGTTCGCCTGGAATTTGATTCTTCTGTGATCAGTTTCAAGCAATTGTTAGAGATTTTATTTGCAATCCATGATCCAACCACGCTCAATCGCCAAGGAAATGATGTGGGCTCGCAATATCGGTCAGTGATTTTTACTCATGACGATGATCAGAAAAGTATCGCCACAGAGCTGGTGAATCATTTGGATGAATCTGGAGTTTTTGACGATAAGATTGTCACGGAAATTTCTGACTTGCCGACGTATTACCCTGCGGAAGATTATCACCAGAATTATTTCAACTTACACCCTGATCAAGGTTACTGTTCTTTCGTGGTCAGTCCTAAAGTTGCCAAATTCAGAGCGCAATTTAAAGATTTATTGATATAAATCAATTGAATCTAATTAAGGAGCTAAGCGCTCAATTTTCCAAGCATTCTGTTCGAGTGTGTAACGAATTCTGTCGTGCAGGCGTGAAGGTCTACCTTGCCAAAACTCTGCCGCTGCAGGCTTGACTCTAAAGCCTCCCCAGTGAG
>CAMBJN010000118.1 GCA_945867755.1 Polynucleobacter meluiroseus | reverse complement strand
CAAGGACCTCAAGCGTGTCGCCAGGGATTCTGCAGAGGCCGCACGAGGGGTCGGCAAATCGCATAAATACCAAAAATCAATCTTGTCCATCATGGGGTTTAAGACGCCTTCAATGTCTTTATCAGCCATAGCGCCAAAGACCGCGATCGTATAAGGATGGTAAGCCATGTTCTCAAGGTTTTGCGCCAGAGCGGCGCTGGCATGAGGATTGTGGGCGACATCCAAAATGATGGTGGGTTGCCCAGGCAGCACCTGAAAACGCCCTGGTAACTCAACCCAAGCCATACCATTCCTGATTTCTTGAGCCCCCACGGGCAAGCGATCTCTTATAGCGATCAGGGCAGCAATCACGGCGCTGGCATTGAGCAATTGATTGGCGCCTCGCAAGGCTGGGTAGCCTAGACCTGAAAAACGTTTGCCTCGACCTGCCCAGCCCCACTGTTGTTTATCACCCTGAAAGTTATAGTCTTTACCCATTAACCACAAATCAGCGCCAATCGATGTTGCATGATCAATCAAGGATTGAGGAGGCACCGGGTCTGCGCAGATAGCAGGTTTGTCAGAGCGAAAAATGCCAGCTTTTTCAAAGGCGATTTTTTCTCGGGTATTGCCAAGGTATTCCATGTGATCCAAATCGATGCTGGTAACAATCGCACAATCTGTATCGATGATGTTCACAGCATCCAAGCGCCCACCCAAACCAACTTCTAAAATCACCGCGTCTAAATCAGCCGATGCAAATAAATGCATGATGGCCAAGGTGGTGAACTCAAAATAAGTTAGCGTTGGTGGATTGGGCAAAGAGGCTCTGGCTAACTCCACTGCTCTGAAGTGTTCGAGCAAAAGTTCATCACTCACGTTTTCGCCATTCACACGAGCGCGTTCATTGAATGACAATAAATGAGGAGATGTGTGGCAACCGACTTTATACGAGGCTGCCAATAAGACGCTTTCTAATAAAGCGCAAGTTGAACCTTTGCCATTGGTGCCACCAACAGTGAAGACCACCGCTTGGAAATTAAGTTGCAGAGCTTCTTTGACGCGCGTGATGCGCTCTAGACCCATATCGATGCCAACAGGGTGAGCCGTCTCTAAGTGTCGGAGCCAATCATCTAAATTGTCAAACGTGGCAGGCAAGTCAGGCTGGAATCTTAAGCAACAGAATCTGTTGGCAACTTCAACAACAGCGCTAATAAATCAGCAATCTCTTTGCGCATTTGGCGACGATCAACAATCATATCAATGCCACCTTTTTGCATCAAGAACTCTGAACGCTGGAAGCCTTCTGGTAGTTTTTCGCGAACTGTTTGTTCAATCACGCGCGGACCAGCAAAACCAATCAAGGCTTTGGGCTCAGCCATCACCACATCGCCCATGAAAGCGAAACTAGCGGAAATACCGCCCATGGTTGGATCAGTCAGAACGCTGATGAAAGGAAGTTTTGCATGAGCTAACTTGACTAACATCGCATTGGTTTTAGCCATTTGCATCAATGACAATAAACTCTCTTGCATGCGAGCGCCGCCTGTGGCGCTGATACAAATGAATGGTACTTTTTGCTCCAAGGCCATTTGAGCACCGCGCACAAAACGCTCACCCACCACAGAGCCCATCGAGCCGCCCATGAATTCAAACTCAAAGCAGGCCACCACCACAGGAATCGTGTGAATCGATCCAGCCATGACCACCATGGCATCGGTTTCGCCGGTTGTATCCATCGCGTCTTTGATGCGATCAGGGTATTTTTTTGTGTCCTTGAATTTCAAGGCATCAATTGGCAACACTTCTTGGCCAATTTCATGACGACCTTCTAAATCCAATAATTTATCTAAACGCTCACGTGCATTGATGCGCATGTGATGATCGCATTTAGGGCACACATGCATGTTGGACTCTAGGTCATTGCGATATAAGACAGCTTCGCATGAAGGGCATTTGATCCATAAACCTTCAGGAACAGTTTTACGCTGCGCAGGGTCAGAGTGTTGAATACTTGGGGGGAGAAGTTTATCAATCCAGCTCATATTTATTGATCCAAAGCCTTACGGATACCCTTTAGAAAGTCTTCCAGTGATTGTACTCTCTGTGCCGGGACTGCCTCTTCTAAAAGCTGTACGATCCGGCTGCCAATCACGACTGCATCAGCAGTTTTGCCAATAGCCACCGCTGATTGGGCATCCCTGATACCAAAGCCAACCGCAATCGGTACTGTTGATGCCGCCCTGATTTGCGGAATAATGCCTGCCACTGCTTGGGTATCCAAATTAGCAGCTCCCGTGACGCCCTTGAGAGACACGTAATAAATGTAACCAGCTGCTACTTTGCCTACCTGATCAATGCGTTCTTGCGATGAGGTGGGTGCCAATAAGAAAATCGGATCAATGCCCGCTTGCTTACATTGCTTAGCGAAGTCTTCGCATTCTTCAGGCGGATAGTCCACCACCAAAACACCATCAACACCTGCATCTTTAGCAGTTCTGACAAAAGTTTCAGTTCCCATGTGCTCGATAGGATTGGCATACCCCATCAAGACCACTGGGGTGTGATCATTGCTTTGGCGGAATCGTTTGACCAATTCAATGCAGTGCTTGAGTGTGGTGCCGTGAGACAAAGCTCTTTCTGAAGCTCTCTGAATCACCGGACCATCAGCCATTGGATCTGAGAAAGGCACACCCAACTCAATGACATCAGCGCCACCACGCACCAAGGCGTGCATTAATTCAAGGGTGATGCCTGGCTCAGGATCACCGGCAGTGATAAAGGGCACAAGACCTTTGCGGCCCTGTGCTTTTAATTCAGCAAATACTTTTGCAATCTTTGACATCACTATTCCTAAAACTTCAAACCTGATTCTTGAGCAACGGTGTGCATGTCTTTGTCACCACGACCTGAAATATTGACGAGGATTGTTTGATCTTTTGGCAAAGTGGCGGCAAGTTTGCAAGCATAGGCAATCGCATGACTGGTCTCTAGTGCCGGGATGATGCCCTCGATTCGGCAACATTCGTGGAAGGCCTTAAGAGCCTCATCATCGGTGATGGCGACGTACTCAGCTCTCTTAGAATCCTTTAACCATGCATGCTCGGGACCAACCCCTGGGTAGTCCATACCCGCTGATACAGAATGCGTTTCAGCAATTTGACCATTTTCATCTTGCAATAAATAAGTGCGGTTGCCATGCAACACGCCTGGTGTTCCTGCTACCAAGGCTGCTGAATGTTCCTTGGTGTTCAAGCCGTGACCAGCTGCTTCAACGCCAATCAATTTCACATTCGGCACATCGATGTAAGGATAGAAAATGCCCATCGCATTTGAGCCGCCCCCCACGCAAGCCATCACGTAATCAGGTTGACGTCCAATCATTTCTGGCATTTGTACTTTGCACTCCTCACCAATCACACTCTGGAAATCTCTCACCATCATCGGGTATGGATGAGGACCGGCGACCGTACCGATGATGTAGAAAGTACCTTCCACGTTGGTCACCCAATCACGCATCGCTTCGTTCAAAGCATCTTTGAGTGTTTTAGTACCAGACTCAACCGGCACGACTGTAGCGCCCAAGAGTTTCATGCGATAAACGTTTTGAGCTTGGCGAGCCACATCAACAGAACCTTGGTAAACGATGCACTCCAAACCCATGCGTGCGCAAATCGTGGCTGTTGCCACGCCGTGTTGTCCAGCACCTGTTTCAGCGATGATGCGTTTCTTGCCCATGCGCTTGGCCAACATGGCTTGACCAATCACGTTGTTAATTTTGTGTGCACCTGTGTGGTTCAGATCTTCACGTTTGAAGTAGATTTGTGCGCCACCAGCTTTATCACTCATGCGCTTAGCGTGATAGATGGGTGAAGGACGACCCACAAAGTGTTTTAACTCTGAATGGAATTCTGCTAAAAATTCTGGGTCATGTTGATACTTGGCGTATGTCTCTTTGAGCTCAGTCAATGCATACATCAAAGTTTCAGAAACAAAGACACCACCATAGGGTCCGAAGTGACCTCTAGCGTCTGGAAAATCATACATAGTGTTACCTCTACACGAATGAGATGCCTTGATCGGCATCCCGGACTGCTTGAATAAACGCCTTCATTAATTCAGGGCTTTTTTGACCTTTTGCCACTTCAATGCCACTCGACACATCCACAGCACAAGGTTTAAGGTGTGCAATACCCTCGCCCACGTTGTGCGTGTTCAATCCACCACTCAAAACGACCCGATGCGCGTTTTCTTTTGTCCATGTGTCCGGTATCAATGACCAATCAAATACATGCCCACCCCCACCATAGCCCTCAACGAAGGCATCTAGTAAAAAGCCGGCTGCATTTGCGTATTGTAGAGAAAATTCAGATAAATTGAAGCCCGCCTTGATTCTGGCGGCTTTGAGCCACGGCATGCCCTGAGCGATCTCTTTACAGCGTTCTGGGGTCTCATCTCCATGAAACTGCCACAAAGTCGTCGGCACCCGCTCCTGGATCTTCAAAACCTCTTCATCCGTGGGGTTGACCACCAAAGCCACGGCATCCACCCCGCCCGGCAGCCGAGCAATCAAGGCAGCTGCCATTTCAGGACTGACATACCGAG
>CAMBJN010000117.1 GCA_945867755.1 Polynucleobacter meluiroseus | reverse complement strand
AATCCCTCAAATCTAGCCAACCTCCCCAATTCCATCTGATCCAGTTTTTGATGCACTGTTCCGATGGCCATCGCTTCAAGACTCATTTTGATTAACCTTGCGTGACCTGCTTCTTGAACTTCGCCACTATGTTCTAGTAGGCATTCAATCACAGGGACTCCAGCAGGGGTATATCTAAGAGCTTCCCGAGCGACAAGGGCGGCTGTTAGGATGAAATGATTCAACCCAAACCCGCTCAGTGCCTATTAGGCAGCAGGCGCCTCCGTTGCTTGAAGAGCTTTACGAGCTTCTTCACGTTCAACTTGCTTCATCATGACTGAAGGCTCTATTTCAGCTTTCTTTGTCTTGGTGACCAAGTGACGCAAAACTGCATCGTTGAACTTAAAGCCGTGCTCTAGTTCATCAAGAGTCGTTTGACCACACTCGATGTTCATGCAAACGTAGTGAGCTTTAGCAAGTTTGTCGATCATGTAAGCCATCTGACGACGGCCCCAGTCTTCAACGCGGTGAACTTTGCCACCTTGAGTTGTAATAGTACTTGTGTACTTTTCAACCATGGCAGGTACTTGCTCGCTTTGGTCCGGATGGACGATAAAAACGATTTCGTAATGACGCATTAATTACTCCTTATGGATAAAAGTCACCTGGGCGTCTCAACTACCTCTGTTTTAGATAATTGACCAGTGTGACAAGGTAAAAAACTACAGCCTCAGATTGTAGCAAAAATACTCTGCCAATCGTCAGTTTTACGGGAATTTGCCTCCAAAAGTGCCAATTGGAGGGCGATTCTGGACTTAGCAGGGTTCAAATCCCTACTAGATAGCCAGTTCCAGGCGGTATCAGGCTCGGGAATTTCAGAAAATACGGCGCCTGCACCCACCCTTGAAGACCGGATGACTGCCACCCCGTTCAAAGCCGCCTGAACGAGTTGATCGGCCAGGGCTTTATTCACGCTGCCCTGTCCTGTTCCGGCCACCACAATGCCCTGCACGCCCTGAGCAACCAGCATATCGACCAATTTGCCTGATGCCCCAGCATGGCTGGTCACAATCTCCACCCAAGGCCAAGAGGCTTGGGCAGGTAGCTGAAGGTCTGCCTGCCTTTTGTGTATGGGGCCGTCTAATTCGCGGGCGTTGACCACCAGAGCGTCTAGGGCATGGGTGTGTTGCTTGGATAAATCTCTCGCCAGACAAGGTTTTCCAGCCATCACAGCCAAAATTCCGAACTGTTGAAGGCGGTGAGCCTCTTTGGCCAAGTACAGGGCTGACTTTAAATTAGTTTGTCCATCTGCGTGATCAGCATTGGCTGGCAGCATGGCACCCGTTAAAACCACTGCTTTTTTATAGTGACTGGCCAATTTACCCAGGGTGGCATGAAGAAATACACCCGTTTCTTCCATGGTATCAGTGCCATGGGTGATCACAATTCCTGAAACCTCATCATTCTCCAGCCCAGCCTTGACGGCCCAGCCCAGCTTGACCAGAAGCTCTTCAGTCATATTTCGACTGTCGATATTGGCTACCTGGACCGTGCGCACCTCACCAAATTCAAGGCTTTCTTGAACCTTCTCTAAAAGCCCCTCTACTGCTAGCTGACCGGCCACGTAATTAAGGGGTTTTTGAGTGTCCATGGCCAAACCTGCGATGGTTCCGCCAGTGCCCAAAAGTAATAAATATTGCGTATTCATAAAAAACATTATCAATGGGTATTGCAAGTTATGAAATCACTGTATAGAATTACAGCATGGATGCAATTACAGCAAAACCCAAATTAACAGCCCGCCAAGAAGAAATTCTTGGTTTGATCACCGATGCCATCTCTAAGAGCGGCTTTCCGCCTACGCGCGCTGAGATTGCAACCCGATTAGGCTTTGCTTCAGCCAATGCTGCTGAAGAACATTTGCGCGCTCTGGCCCGCAAAGGATATGTTGAGTTAACGCCAGGCACATCACGCGGCATCAGATTATCAAAACAAATGAATTTTCCTCTGGCTGCACTACAACAACTCACGCTGCCATTAATTGGTCGAGTTGCTGCGGGCTCTCCGATTTTGGCAGTTGAACATATTCAAAAACAAATTCCTTGCGATCCATCTTTGTTTGATAAAGGTGCAGATTATCTTTTGCAAGTTCGCGGCATGAGCATGCGTGACGCAGGTATTTTGGATGGCGACTATTTAGCCGTTAAGAAAACTTCCGAAGCCAGAAATGGTGAGGTTATTGTTGCTCGTCTCGATGATGAGGTGACGGTGAAGCGCTGGTCACAATCCAAAGGTCCCCACGGAATCAAAATTGAATTAATTGCCGAGAATCCTGATTTTGAAAATATCATTGTTGACCCACGTCGTCACGAGATCACAATTGAAGGTCTTGCTGTTGGCCTGATCAGACCCGGCGGTCTTTGATCAATTCTTAATAAATAGGCGGCTCGCCATCAGGTCTATTCTTAAATCGCTTGTGTGTCCAGAAGTACTCTGGGATTCTTGACCGAATCACTTGTTCAAAATATTGATTCATGCAAACCGTATCCGCCACAGGATCGTCTGTTGGAAAGTTAGGCCAAGGTTTACCAACATGGCAGTCGTAGCCAGACTGATCAGATCTTAAAGTTGTAAAAATTGGGCAGACTTCAGCGCCCGCTAATTTTGCCATTTTAGAAACTGCTAAAACTGTATTGGTCGGCACACCAAAGAATGGCACAAACTCAGAATCTCTTCTACCCAAATCCATGTCTGGAGATAAACATACGAAGGTGCCCTTGCGTGCTTCGCGTATCAACTCACGACCATGACTCTCTCTGAGCAACATCTTGGCGCCAAAACGTTCACGCCATTTTTTGATGCGCGGCTCAAAGTAATCATTCTTCATAAAAACATACAAAGTGATACCCGGTGCAGCTTTGATTTTTTTCAGGTGCATGGTGATGGCAATCAAACCAGCTTCAATACCTGCCATGTGCATGCTGACATAAAGGCGCGGCTTACCATCGTTCATATCGACTTCTGGGTACACCGTCACAAATTGATTAATTGATTCAGCACTGCCTAACCAAAGGCGGCCACGTTCAGCAAAACTTCTACCCAATAAACGCCAGTGCCGTTTCGCTAAGACATCCCTTTCCTCTTGAGTGAGGTTTGGAAAGCAAGCTTTTAAATTGGCATTCACAATCTTGCCGCGGGACCTTGAGAACATCGTCGCAATAGAGCCCAAGGCGTGGCCAATGGCCACAGTCCAACGATAAGGAATGATCGTCAAGAACCAAAGAAAGCCATGAACCAAGATATTAAAAAAAATTTTCACAAAGAGGATTTTCTCACGAACATAAAACTATTCGGCATTTAATAAGCTCACAACTTACTCACCGAATAATTATTGGTCAAATATCGATTGCTGCAGCCCTGATTAGCTTGATGGTTTATTTTTTCTTGGCTAATTCTATTTTACGTGCTTCAATTTCTACATCAATGGCTTTTAGCATTTTGACATCAGGATCTTTCCAAGCGCCACCCGATTGGTTCACCATGTATACAGTGGCTTGAGCAAAATGCTCAACACTGAGATCTGGTTTGCCACCTTTTGCAGGCATACCTCTGACACCAACATATCCATGAGCAGTCAAAATGGCTTGCCCCTCTTTGATTAATGGGGCCCACTTTGCCTTATCACCAACCTTTGGAGCTCTAGCAACTCCGGACGAATGGCAAGACATGCAAACTTGTTTATAGATAGCCTCGCCATTAGCAAACACAGTAGAAGAAGAACCAAATGTCAGCATCACAGCAATCAATGTTGAAAATAGTTTCATAGAAAGCCCTTTAGAGGTATGTTGATTTATCAATGATAATTCAGGAAATATGACGCAGTAGGATGATTAGAATAATCCAGAAATAAAAAGAGCTCTGATAGGAGCTCTTTAAGGTATTTGGGGTGGCTGATGGGGCTCGAACCCACGACAACAGGAATCACAATCCTGGACTCTACCAACTGAGCTACAGCCACCGTAGAAAAATGAGATTATAACCTGTCCCGTTCGTCATGTTCAACATACAGTCTGAGCTCATGATTGGCATCCTCAAAAAAGACGCGAATGTCTTGCTCCGTCTTGACTGCGCCTAATAAACGGTAGTCAGAGAGCTTTCTGCGCCATTGCTTTGAGCCTCCTTTACCATGCGCCAAACCAAGAATGTGGCGAGTAATCGCTGCCATATGGAAGACTTGATTAGTGGCTTCACAATACTTTAACCAGCGGGCGCACTGATCAATTAATTCTTCTGTGATTCTGTTCCACTGGTCAATGCCAAAAAAATGTCCGAATGCCTGACCATTGGTCCCTAACATCTCATCCCAATCCAACATCATCCCTGGTGTATGGTAAGCAGCTCGACCAATCATGAAGCCATCAAAGTCATTCCAATGACGTGCAATATCTCCATTTTTTTCTAAGCCTCCATTCAGGAGAACTTTTAAATGGGGGAAGTGCTTTTGCGCATCTAAGCGCAATTGTTTTGCCATTTCATAACGCAGTGGTGGAATGGTTCTATTTTCTTTTGGAGATAAACCCTTTAACACTGCATTGCGGGCATGAATCGTGACT
>CAMBJN010000116.1 GCA_945867755.1 Polynucleobacter meluiroseus | reverse complement strand
CATGAGATCAAAAACCCCTTGGGCGGTATTAGGGGTGCAGCACAGCTTTTAGAGTATGAGTTGCCTGATAAGACCTTACATGAATACACGCAGGTCATCATCAAAGAGTCTGACCGACTTCAAAGTTTGGTCGATCGCTTGCTGGCTCCACATAGGAAGCCGCACATTGATGACTTACTCAATATTCATGAGGTGCTTGAGCGAGTCAGAAGCTTGGTGCTTGCTGAATTCCCGAGCGGTCTAAAAATTAAGAGAAATTACGACATCAGTCTGCCTGATTTGTTGGGGGATAAAGAGGCGTTGATTCAGGCTGTTTTAAACCTTGTTCATAATGCCGCTCAGGCACTCAGAAGCAGAATCGAGCAAGGTGATGCCGAGATAGAACTTAGCACCAGGGTGGTTCGCAACGTCACTATCAATAAGCAACGCTACAAACTGGCATTAGATTTGCATGTGATTGATAACGGACCTGGCATACCCGAGGAAATCAAGGACAAAATTTTCTTTCCTTTGGTCTCAGGTACAGAGGGAGGCAGTGGTTTGGGGCTGACTTTGGCGCAAACCTATGTGCAACAGAATTATGGTTTTATCGGCTGTACCAGCAAACCTGGAACAACTGACTTTCAAATGCAATTACCTTTCCGCTTAAAAACGGAAGAAAAACAATAAGAATCGGATATCGATATGAAGCCTGTTTGGATTGTGGATGATGATCAATCAATACGTTGGGTGTTGGAGAAGGCATTGCAGCGCGAGAACATGCCTTACCGCAGCTTTTCCAATCCTCAAGATGTTTTAGATGCTTTTGATAATAAAGAAGAGCCACAGGTTTTAATCTCTGATATTCGTATGCCAAGAGGTAATGGTATAGATTTGTTGCAGCAGGTTAAGGCAGAGCACCCGCACGTGCCCGTGATCATCATGACAGCCTATTCAGATCTTGATTCAGCAGTTTCATCCTTTCAGGGTGGCGCATTTGAATACATCACCAAGCCATTTGATATTGCCAAATCCATTGAATTGATTCGGCGAGCAGTCGATGAAAGTTTGAGATTGCAGAATCAAACGCAAGAGGGTGCGGTGCGTATGCAAGAAACTACCGAGATTCTTGGTCAAGCTCCCGCAATGCAGGATGTCTTCAGGGTCATTGGACGCTTATCACAATCAAATGTCACCGTACTGATCACCGGTGAATCTGGCACGGGTAAAGAGCTTGTCGCCAGAGCTTTGCACAAACACAGCCCAAGAGCAGGCGGCCCCTTCATCGCCTTAAATACAGCAGCCATTCCCAAAGATTTATTAGAGTCTGAATTGTTTGGCCATGAAAGAGGCGCCTTCACAGGAGCTCAAACCATGAGACGGGGTCGTTTTGAGCAAGCTGAAGGCGGCACTTTATTTTTAGATGAAATCGGCGACATGCCATTTGATCTGCAAACTCGGCTACTGCGTGTATTGTCGGATGGCCACTTCTACAGGGTGGGTGGTCATGATTCTCTTAAGGCCAATGTGCGCGTCATCGCTGCAACTCACCAAAATCTAGAGGCACGCGTTGCTGAAGGTTTATTCCGAGAGGATTTATTCCATCGCTTGAATGTGATTCGTCTGCGCTTGCCATCCTTAAGGGAGCGCAAGGAAGACATTCCTTTATTAGCGCGCCACTTTATGCAGACTTCAGCAAAGTCTTTGAGTATGGATCCTAAGCGCTTGTCTGATGATGCCTTAGTCACGATTGCTCAATTACCGTTCCCTGGTAACGTGAGACAGCTTGAAAATTTATGCCACTGGTTAACCGTGATGGCGCCGGCCCAAGTCATTGGCGCGCAGGACCTACCGCCAGATGTCATAGAGATTGGAGCTGATCTGCCAGAAGGTATTGCCGCTGAAATATTACCCAAAATTAAAACAGCCAGTCCTGGCGATTGGGAATCCGGCCTTGCTTTACTGGCCAAGCAACTTTTACAAGATGGCAGCCGAGATGTGTTCAACATCTTAGAGACTAAATTTGAAAAAGCGGTTTTAACAGCCGCATTGGAAGTAACCAGAGGTCGTCGCGTTGAAGCTGCAGAGCGTTTAGGTATTGGCAGAAACACGATTACCAGAAAACTCCAAGAGCTGGGCATTGATACGTAAATTATTCAACCATCTTGAGTGCGTCCATAATAGAACGATTATTATGAATTAAAGCTACTTATGTCTGCCATTCGTCTTGCCACTTGGAATGTCAATTCCATCAAAGTTCGCCTCCCTCATCTTTTGCAGTGGTTGGCTGCGCAAGATGCCATGAGGGCCCCCATTGATACTCTTTGTCTTCAAGAGCTCAAACTCACAGAAGATAAATTTCCGTTTGCAGAGTTAGAGGCGGCCGGTTATTACTCATTGGTTGCAGGACAAAAAACTTATAACGGAGTTGCCATTCTTTTGCGCAAAGCCTCTTTGGCTGCGATTGTTCAGGATGTGCAAACCGCATTTTTATATCCCGTTAAAAATAATCCCAAATTTGCTGATGAGCAACAACGCTTACTGGCTGCCACAGTTGCTTTTAATGGGAAGGCTCCAATCAGAATCATTTCAGCCTATTTCCCGAATGGACAGGCACCAGGCACAGAAAAGTTTGCGTACAAGCTTGATTGGTTGGCCGGATTGCATGATTGGCTCAGTGAAGAAATGGAAGAGCATTCAAGGATTGCTCTGTTAGGCGACTACAACATTGCCCCTGAAGATCGGGATGTGCATGATCCCAAAGCATGGGAAGGTCAAAATTTGGTATCTCAAGATGAGCGAGATGCTTTTTCAGGACTGATTGAAATGGGGTTTTACGACAGCTATCGGCTTTTTGAGCAGGCTCCAAAAAGCTTTAGTTGGTGGGACTATCGCATGATGGGCTTCAGAAGAAATGCGGGTGTGCGCATTGATCACATTCTTTTGAGTGAAGCATTAAAAAATGACTGCATCGCAAGCTCCATTGATAAAACTCCTAGAGCTTGGGAGCAGCCATCTGATCACGCTCCTGTGATCACCACCCTAAGCTAAGCCACCGTGCCTTAAAAGGGCATCAATCTTTGGTTCTCTACCCCTGAATGCTTTGAATGATTCAGCAGCTGAGCGACTACCTCCAACTTCAAGAATTTCTTGTCGATAGCGCTCGCCCGTGGCTTCATCCAAAATACTGCCAGTTTTCTTGGCCGCTTCTTCAAATGCTGCGTATGCATCTGCAGAAAGAACTTCAGCCCACTTATAACTGTAGTAGCCAGCTGAGTAACCACCTGCAAAAATATGGCTGAAGGTATTTGGCCATCTAGATAAATCAGACTGCTTGATCACGTGTACTTGATCATTGATTTGTCTTGATAGTTGCAAAATATCCTCAGGTTTTGCTGAGTGCGGATCAAAGCTTGAGTGTAGGCGCCAGTCAGCCAAAGAAAATGCCAACTGTCTTAAAGTGCCCATGCCATTTTGGAAGTTTTTAGCAGCAATCATCTTTTCATAAAGAGATTTTGGCAAGGTTGCGCCGGTCTCTACATGAGCAGTCATCTTTTCTAAAACTTCCCATTCCCAGCAAAAGTTTTCCATGAACTGGCTAGGCAATTCAACTGCATCCCATTCAACGCCATTAATGCCTGAAACACCCAAAGATCCAACTTGAGTCAACATGTGATGCAAGCCATGGCCGCACTCATGGAACATGGTGATCACATCATCATGGCTGATGGTGGGTTGTTTGGTGACGCCATTGACTGTTACAGGGGAGGGGAAGTTACAAACCAAATAAGCCACAGGCGTTTGAACTGTGCCGTTAGGGAAGATTCTTCGACCTCTGGCATCGTCCATCCATGCGCCACCTCGTTTACCAGGTCTTGCATAAGGATCTAAATAAAAATTAGCCAGTAGCTTTCCAGTCTTGCTAAATACTTTGAATGATTGGACATCCGTATGCCAAACTGGTAAAGAGTCTTTTTCAATCTTCACGCCAAACAATGTTTGAACAAGACCAAATAATCCATCAAGCACCTTTGGCAAAGGGAAGTATTGTTTGACTTCGTTTTCAGAAAAAGCGTAACGCACTTGCTTGAGTTTTTCTGAGGTGAACGTCATGTCCCATGGCTCAAGGCTTGAAAGACCAAGATGCTCTTTGGCGAAATGCTGTAATTCTTCCCAATCCTTTTGACCATGAGCTTGAGCTCTATTAGCAAAGTCAGTTAAAAACTGATCTACCTCTGGTACAGTCTTGGCCATTTTTGGTGCAAGACTTAACGCGGCAAAATTGGCAAAACCAAGCATTTTTGCTTCTTCATCTTTTAGGCGAAGTTGAGTCAGCATATTGCTTGTGTTATCCCATTCTGCTTTGCCACTACCAAATTGCTCTGATAACTCTGATGCTCTCGTGACATAGGCTTCATAGAGTTTTTTTCTAAGAGGTCTATTTTCAGAAAATTGCATGACCGGAAAGTACGATGGGAAGTGAAGCGTGAAAGCCCAACCAGTCAGTTCTTTGGATTCAGCTGTTTGTTTGGCCGCAGCAATGGCATCTTCAGGCAAGCCAGCCAAATCCTTTTCATCGGTGATCACATGCACAAAATGATCTGTTGCATCCAAAACATGATCGGAAAACTCTTTAGATAACTGAGCTTGTTGATCTTGAATTTCAGCAAAACG
>CAMBJN010000115.1 GCA_945867755.1 Polynucleobacter meluiroseus | reverse complement strand
GCTCATTATTTTGAAGCAAGCTATCCAATTGCTTTTTTAACTGCTCAAGTCTTTGCTGATCAACCGCTTCTGATTCTGCCGCTAAATTTTGAGCAAGAGGCATCAATTCTTTTTTAAAAACCTCCACAGATGTTCTGGTGTCATCATTAGAGCGGTTCATCTGCGCTTCTTTACGAGTTAAGTCAGTGCCTCCTCCTTTAATAACCGATGAAGAGTCTCCGATGGTCTGACCAATCTCTAAAATAGTCAGTTTTAATGGTTGCTTAAAATACTCTTCAATGCCTTTGAGTTTGTTTTCATCAGCATTACTGAGCAACCACATCAACAAGAAGAATGCCATCATCGCTGTTACGAAGTCAGCGTAAGCAATTTTCCAAGCGCCGCCATGATGGCCACCGGCAACCTTCTTAATTCTTTTTACAACAATGATGGGTTTTTTATTGGGCCCAGACATTATGCAGCGGCCTTTGCAGCTTCCTTAGGCTTCTCAGCGTAATCAACTTTAGTTGCTTTGATCTGATCTTCAAGCTCTTTAAATCCAGGACGCTCGGTTGAATAAAGAACTTTTCGACCAAACTCAACGGCTACAGCAGGTGGAAATCCGTTCATATTTGCCAGAATAGCAATTTTCATACATTCGAAAGATTTGGTTGAATCGTGCAATTTACTCTCTAGCAAGTTGGCCAGTGGTGCCACAAAACCATATGACAACAAAATACCCAAGAAAGTACCGACTAGCGCGTGCGCGATCAAAATACCGAGTTCTGCCGGCGGTAAACCAACAGATGCCATGGTGTGCACCACGCCCATAACAGCGGCAACAATACCAAAGGCCGGCATAGCATCTGCCATCTTTGCGAATACGTGAACAGGCACCTCACCTTCGTGGTGATGCGTTTCTATTTCAACATCCATTAAGTTTTCAATCTGGAATGGGTCCATCGTTCCAGATACCATCAAGCGTAAATAGTCACAAATAAATTCGACGTGATGATGGCTTGCTAAGATTTTGGGATAGCGCATGAATATTTTGCTTTTTTCAGGCTCTTCAACATCTTCTTCGATATTCTTCATGCCTTCATTACGAATCTTTGTGAAGATCGCATAAAGTACTAAAAGTAAATCTAAATAAAGTTCTTTGTTGTATTTAGAGCCTTGAAACAAGGTGGGCACTGCTGCACCAGTGGCCTTTAGTGCTTTGATAGTATTACCAGCAACCAAAGCGCCGGCTGCAGCACCGCCAATCATCAATAATTCAATCGGCTGCAATAGCGATGCTAAATGGCCGCCCGCCATAACAAATCCGCCAAATACAGAAAAGGCAACCACAATAAATCCGATGACTACTAGCATGGTTGGCCTTTAGAAAGATTGGTCAATTTAATTAAAGTCATGTTTATATCTAATAAATGAAACTATTTTTAAGTCTTGCTTGATTACTTATTCAGAGTTCAGGACGCTTCTTTTAGGCCCTGTTTTTGTTAAAAAGATGAATAATATCGCTTCTAGTAACAATCCCAATTGGCACAAAATCAGCGTCAACAATTGGAATACAGCTGATATGGTTTTTATCAAACATATCAATGGCATCCTCAACCTCTGATTGATCATCAAGATACAGTGGGTGTCTCTCAACAATCTGTGCAACACGTTGGTTCAGCGTCGCCAAGTCTCGAGTGGTGTAGACATTTGAATTGACATAAGGACTGATTGCCAATAAAAGTTCACGCTCACTCAAAACACCCATTAACTTGCCCTCTTCAATAATAACAATATGTTCAAACTTGTTAACGGCCAAGATTTCTTTAACTTCACTCAAAAAGTCATCTAAAGTGGCTGTAATTGGGGGTGAAGACATTATTTCAGTAATTTTCATAAAAACCTCCTTGGCTTAACTACTTTAAAGACTTTAAAGACTTATTTGTTAGGTTTTTCTCCAAATATGAAGAGTTTTTCCGTAACTAATTTCAATTTTTTCGATTGTTTCGTTATGTGCACATGGGATCTCAAAACAGTAGCTGGCTAATATGGCGCCCGTTTTCATCTGTTTTTTGGCTTGTAAATACAGAGCGGGCATTGCGGCAGGTGATAGAAATGCAAAAATAAGATCTTGTTGAGCAAAATTCATGCGTCGGTAGTCTTGACGTAAAAATTGACAATCAATCTTCAATGCCTGCTGACGCATGCGGCTGTAAAGCCAGATGATGGGCGATAGCTCAACCCCAACAACCGTCGCATCGGGTTTTTGTTTTTTTATAAATAAACAAAAACCACCGAAGCCACTGCCTATTTCTAGTACGTTTACCGGTTGATCGCTGGGTAGAAGGTCCGCAATTTCCGACCAAACAACCTCTGACGAAGGGTAATAAGGCACTCTTGTTAAAAAATTACTCCAGTAAAACAGCGCCAGAATTAAAAATCCTGCGAGAAAGATAGAAGAGGACCAATTAAAGCTCTGAAATATCCCGATCATGATTGGGAATAAGGCATTAATCCAGCACCACCATTTGGGAAGACCAATCCAGTAGCTTAAGAGTGCTGCTGCAATTGCAATGAAAATTAACTGATAAGTTGTAGCAATTTCAGCCGGTAACTCTGAGCTAAAAAGAGCTTTAATCACAAACGAGATGATCGTTAGTGCAAATAATAAGAAAAGCGAAGTAAATTGCGGGCGGTTCTTAATGAAAGAAAGAACTATTTGACGACTATTCACGGCAGAGATAATTATGCGGCGGCTTGTCTGGCCGCATTAGTGGCGTCAATAAATTTCTGGGTCTTACCGGCACGAGAAGGCACATCGCACAGTCCACAAACGTAATTGCGCTTCATCAATGGTCTTGAAATAAACTCGCCCGTGCATGATTTGCAAACGGCGGTGGTCAACATGTCGCATTTCATAAAGCGATTCAGTGTCCAGGCTCTGGTGAGTGATAGCACTGGCTCCTCACCAAACTCAGGTGGAAACTGCTCTAGATACAACTTATAAGCTTTGATGATGGCTGATATTTCAGAAATATCAGAATTGAGTTTCAACTGCTTATAAACACTCAAAAATAGTGATGTGTGAATATTGGGCTGCCATGTCAAGAACCAATCGGAAGAGAAAGGTAACATCCCTTTGGGTGGGGACTCCCCGCGAAGCTCTTTATAAAGACTAATCAAACGATCGCGCGAAAGCGATGTTTCCATTTCAAGCAACTGAAGTCTGGCGCCAAGCTTGATCAGATCAATAGCAATCTGAATATCCTTAGACTCGTTGAGTATGCTTTTGGTTTTTTTAGTCATTGATCAGTTTTTTAGTATCAATGCATTTCAACTGCGGGTTGGGACGCTAACAAGATGGCTGCATGAGCTTGCGCCTGAAATAAGTCCTTGGTGTCATGTGTCAACATACCTAGGATGGTCGCATCATCAAAACGAAATCTCATGAGCATGCTAGGACTAGATGCTAATTTGATCGTTTGTGCAGTACTTAAGCTAGAAATTAGGTCTGCAATCTTCTTGCTAATACCTAAACGGAACATGGCCGTATCAACATCATCACGGATCATTTGCTGCGTGAGCAATAGATAGCGCAAGTTGGCATCTTTAATTTCGGCTAATAAGACATCTGTACCCATTGTTATCTCCGTTAGAATTTATTTCTTTTACTAAGTGATGTCATTGTGATGAGTCACAACATCGACAACAATCAGATAAAAGATGTATTTTTCTACGGATTAGATGGAACTATGCCTACCGTGTTTGTCTTACAAACACAGTATTCCCTGTTAGAAATATTCAAAATTTCAACATAAAACCCTCTAAAAACACGCTGAAATATTCAGGGGGTAAAAAGGTTTACGGCCCCCAATTTCAAAACTTGAGGGTTTTTTTAAAAAAATCGCAAATAAATTATTTATTCTTTTTTTCCGTGAATTTTTTACATAAGCTTGGGTGCGTAGCCTGTCTCTTTGGATCTACAACGCCTCTTAAGTACCTGTTATTTATATGATTTATTTTTAAGGTTTAAATAAGTCGGTTTTTTATCTTACAAAGCATTTACTCACCCCATACTGAGCTTCACCACCCTTTAAGATGGTCTAAAACACCCAATAAGCCACTTTAAAGCATCTGAGTAGTCATTCATAGGCGCCTGGAGCAAGCTCTTAAAACCCCCTTATTGGCCATCAATGCTTATATATAGCAATTGCCCCACTAACTACCCGCATTAAAAAACTAATTAAGTAGTAGTTAGGGTTTTCCTTAAAGGCCAGATCGGCTCTTATATATGAGAAAGCCAATGAGTAGTGCTCAGGTGGATTGTCCAAAAATAGTTAAAGCTTTTTAAAAGGTGCTCGTTAATGAATATAACAATGGTCCAACTTGATATACAGACCAAAGTTTTTTAATACGTAGTTTGTATATTCAATAACTCAAGGAGTACAACATGGCTGCAGTGATCAATACAAATATGGCGTCTTTACAAGCCCAGAACCAACTTTCAAGAACAACCGCTTCTTTGAATAGCACTATTCAACAATTGTCTTCAGGTTTGCGCGTTAACTCATCAGCTGATGATGCTTCTGGATATGCTATTTCCAAAAACATGGATTCAGTCATTAACGGCAGTATGGTTGCCATCAGAAATGCTAATGATGGTATTTCATTCTCACAAACTGCAACTGGTGCCTTAGATTCTTTG
>CAMBJN010000114.1 GCA_945867755.1 Polynucleobacter meluiroseus | reverse complement strand
CCATGTCACCCCAACGAATGGGGATGATAGATTCATGAACAAATGTTTTTTCTTCAGGAATTTGAATGCGCATGTGAGTGAGTCTTTAAGTCGTGAATGTATCTCAGCTTGTATTTCAGCTTGTATCTCAGGCCGTATTTTTATCTATTTTGAACCAAGCAGCATACATTGCTGGCAAGGCCAATAAGGTCAAAGCAGTCGCTACCATCAAGCCACCCATGATCGCGATTGCCATTGGGCCCCAGAACACACTACGCGACAAAGGAATCATCGCCAATACTGCTGCTGCGGCTGTCAAGATGATTGGTCTGTAACGCGTGACGCACGCATGAATGATCGCCTCTCTTGCTGGCATACCAGCGGAGCGACCCTGTTCAATTTGATCAATCAAAATAACTGAATTGCGCATGATCATGCCCAGCAAAGCAATGAAACCCAATAAAGCAACAAAGCCAAATGGCTTATTGAACAAAAGCAAGGTCAAGGCCACCCCTGAAATACCCAAAGGTGCAGTTAACACCACCAAGAAGGCACGAGAACTGCTGCGCAACTGAATCACCAACAATGTAAAGGTGATAAATAGCATCACCGGTATACCAGCATTGATGGAATCTTGACCGCGCGAACTTTCTTCTACAGAGCCACCGATATCGACTTTGTAACCAGGTGGTAATTTGGCCATCAAGGGTTTGAATTCCTTGAACAACTCTGCGGTGGCCGTCGGTCCCTGAACTCCTGGGATCACATCGGCTTGAAGCGTGATGGCGTATTCGCGATTCTCACGCCAAATTGTGGCGGGCTCCCACACCACGTTCACACTTGCAATCCGGCCCAATGGAATGGATTGGCCGCCCACTGTCGTCAACATGGTTTCATTGAGATCACTGATTTGATTGCGCTCTGCGCGAGGCAAACGCAAAACAATCGGCGCCAACAAATCGCCCTCACGATACTGACCAATCGTGACACCACCAAAATGACTCGCCAATGTTTGTGCAATCACTTGAGGTGGAACACCTAGCTCACGCGCTTTGGCTGCATCAACATCGATTTTGGCTACGGCTTGGTTTTCATTCCAGTTATCTTTAACACCATAAACAATCGATGACTGACGCATCACATCGATGAAGCGATTGGCCTCTGTTCTGAGCTTCATCGGATCATCGCCCGTGACCCTGAATTCAACTGGATAAGTAACAGGTGGTCCATTGGGTAATAATTTGACACGCAGTCTTGCTTCAGGTGCGGCATCTTCTAAAATGCGCGGCAAGACTTTATTTAGTCGATCACGATGACGCAAGTCAGCCACAATCACTGCCTGAGCAGCATTGGATCTTGGGAAAATAATATCCAAAGGTAAAAAGAATCGTGGCGCTCCGCTGCCCACCCACATCGTGACAGATTGCACACCTTGTTGTTGCAAGATTTTTGCTTCAATTTTTTTCGCAGCGGCTTCAGTTGCCTCAAAACTAGAACCTTCAGCCAAGAATATATCCACCAAGATTTCAGGGCGAGATGAATCAGGGAAGAATTGTTGTTGCACCTGACTCATACCAACAATGCCAAGGACAAATGTTGCAACTGTTGCCATGATGGCTTTTTTACGATGATCGATGCACCATGCCACCACTGATTTAAAACGTTCATAGAACGGGGTATCAAAATGTTCATGCTGTGCACCCTCGGGGGTGGCATGAGCAGGTTTCTTAAGTAACAAGAATCCCAAGTACGGCACAAATAAAACTGAGACGAACCAAGAGATGATCAGTGCGGCCGCAGTGACGGCAAAAATAGCAAAGGTGTATTCGCCCACGGCCGACTTGGCAATGCCAATAGGCAAAAAGCCAACAGCTGTGATCAAGGTACCCGTCAACATCGGCATCGCAGTCAGCTCATAGGCTGCTGTCACGGCCTTCATGCGATCGTAGCCCTCTTCCATCTTGCGCACCATCATTTCTACAACAATGATGGCGTCATCAACCAGTAGGCCCAAAGCAATGATCAGTGAGCCCAAGGAAATCTTATGCAAACCCACGCCTGCCAAATACATGATCAAAAAAGTCACAGCCATCACCAAAGGAATGCTGATAGCCACCACCAAGCCAGGCCTTGGATCAATCCTCCAAGGGTGTCGATGCAAACCAAGTGCCAACATACTAACTGCCAAAACAATGATCAATGCTTCAAGTAATGTCAATAAAAATTCTTTGACTGAGCCAGCCACCACTTTGGGTTGATCTTGTATCAAAGACAGGGTCACACCAGCTGGTAGGTCTTTTTCAATTAACTGACTGGCTTTGGTCAAAGTTTTACCAAGCTCAACAATGTCTCCGCCGCGGGCCATTGATATACCCAAAGCCACCAGCTCTTCACCCTGAAAACGAACCTTGGTTTTCGATGGGTTGATCACATCACGGCGAACCTCGGCAATGTCTCCCAATCGAATCGATGCACCCGATGGCGCACGCAGTGGCATCGCTTTGATATCGGCTACGTTCTCAAAGGGACCGCCCACTCGGATCGGCATTGAAAAAGCTGGTGATTCAACATTTCCACCACTTTCGATGGTGTTCTGTTGATTCAATTGCTGGGCCACGACTGCTGGCGATAAACCATACTGAGCCATCTTTTTTCGAGATAACTCAACGTAAACCATTTCATCTTGCAGACCATAGACATCTACCTTGCCAACGTCTTTCACTTGCAACAAGCGTTGTCTCACTTGGGTAGTGAAGTCTCTGACTTCACGGGGCGTGTAGCCCTTCGCGGACATAGCAAAGATGACTCCAAATGTGTCACCAAAGTCATCATTGAAAAAAGGTCCCTGTACGCCTATGGGTAAATTTGATTTTGCATCACCCACTTTTTTACGAACGGTATAAAAAAGATTCGGTATCTCTTTTGCAGGCGTGCTGTCTTTAGCAAAAAAGATAATCATTGATTCGCCAGGATGAGAGAAGCTGCGAATCTTGTCGATGCTTGGAACCTCTTGCAAGGTTCTCTCGATCTTGTTGGTGACTTGATCAGATACTTGGATTGCCGTTGCCCCAGGCCACATCGTGCGAATCACCATGGCTCTGAATGCAAATGGTGGATCTTCATCTTGGCCCAACTGGAAATAAGAACCAATACCCAGCAAAACCAAGGCAATCATCAAGTAGCGCGTCAGCGCACTATTCTGAATCGCCCAGCGTGATAAATTAAAACGATCAGACATTACTGCGCCTTTTCAGCGATGGCGATTCTGACTTGCTGGCCTTCACTCAAAGCATGCCAGCCCGTGGCAATCACAATGTCCCCAGCCCCCAAGCCACTAATCAGTTCAGCCGATTGATCATCGATCTTCCCTAATACAAGTTTGACCGCACTGATTTTTCCTGTGGATTGAGATCCTTTATCAAGAGTCAATTTGAAAACACTCACACCATCACTGTGGATGGCGGTTGTTGGAATTCTGAAAGAAGCTTTGGTGGTCGATTTTTCTTTAGTGATATTTTTATTTGTTTTGTCTGTGATGATTGCTCCAACAATATCTTGGTTGCTGATCACTTGCCCCACAGTGATATTCATCTGGGAAACTTTGCCAGCCTCTATAGCTCTCATGGTCACGAAACCAATACTTTCAATGGCTTGTTCATACTTAGCGCGAGCTGATTGAATGGTCGCCAAACGGCGATCAAATTCAGAGGCTGAAATGAAGTTTTTGTTTTTTAAATCGGCATATCTTTTAAAGTCAGCTTCGGCTGACTGCAACTCTGCTTTAGCGGCGCGATAACTGATCATCACAGAGGATTCAGAAGTCACACTGTTAGGAATGATGCGTGCCAATGATTGACCTGCAAAAACGGTATCACCTGACTTGACCAGAACTTCCATCACTTTGCCGCTGGCGTCAAAACGCAGAACGCCAGGATCCTTGATGGCTCCCAGTTCTTGAGCCACTTCACCGACCTGCCCCAAGACCACCACTTTCACCAATCGAGGAAGGGGTTCTTGATCGGGGCCTTTGCCACAAGCTGAAAAAATGACAATCGATGTGATCAGAGCAAGGAATTTAAAGAGCTGTCGGTTCATCCTGCTATTTTAATGCAAGCAAAGTCTCAGTGCCTGCCTGATTTCTTTAGCCAAATCATGTCTTTTTTCAGCCAAAATGAATTGCCCAATTGAGATGGTTTGAGCCCCGCTCTCCAAAATCACCAAATCTTTTTTTCGGTCATACAAAGACTCGGGATCTTTGACTCTGACCCAGGGGGCATTCCACTGCGTCAGGGATTTTTTGTATCCCAGATTCAATTCAATGATCAATTCAGAGTTCTGTAATGTGATTTTTTCGTAATCTCTGGCATGCCTCGCATAAATCAGCAACGCAATGCCTAAGACTGATAGCTCAATCACAGCAAAAGGCAGGACCATCCAAGCGCCAATCCACCAAAAATAAGTGGTGATCAGCCCTGAAAAAACCACCATGGATAAATAAAATATGCCTACTTGCTTGGGCGTAAAAGAGCAGTTGCGCCTCATTAACCACACAGTTTTGGCTTGAGAAGCTTCGGCGTTCATTTAGAAAGTTAATTTGATCAACATCGTCATAGCAATCAAGATAGCAAAAATTGCAAAAGCTTGCTGAGCCCTAGGCCCAGAGATGTTCTTGACCAGTTGTCGACCAACCAATAGTCCCAATATGGATCCCACCGAAAATGGCCAGGCCAAAGACCAGTTCATCGCACCATAAAAATTAGAAAACAGCACCCCACCTGTTGAAATGATGGTGAGCACGCCCAAAGAAGTTGCCACGATTGATTTAATCGGCAAG
>CAMBJN010000113.1 GCA_945867755.1 Polynucleobacter meluiroseus | reverse complement strand
ATTTGTTCTTTGTCACAAACGGCACCTCAACATCGAACAAAATCGTTTGGCATTCAACAGTAGCGCCTGGCGACATTGTGATTGTGGATCGCAATTGCCATAAATCAATTCTGCATGCCATCATGATGACGGGCGCTGTACCTGTTTTCTTGATGCCTACTCGTAATCACTACGGCATCATTGGCCCGATTCCTAAAGAAGAATTCGACTGGAAGACCATACAGAAAAAGATTGATAACAATCCTTTCATTTTGGATAAAAAGGCTAAACCTCGCGTTTTAACAATTACACAAAGTACCTATGATGGTGTTTTGTATAACGTAGAAACAATCAAAGAAATGTTGGACGGCAAAGTAGATACTTTGCACTTCGACGAAGCCTGGTTGCCTCACGCGACTTTCCATGACTTCTACAAAGACATGCATGCCATTGGTAAGGATCGTCCACGCTCAAAAGAAAGTATGGTCTTCTCAACGCAATCAACACACAAGTTGCTAGCAGGCCTTTCACAAGCATCACAGATTTTGGTGCAAGACTCGGAGTCCAATAAATTGGATAACGATTGCTTCAATGAAGCCTATTTAATGCACACATCCACCAGCCCGCAATACGCGATCATTGCATCGCTCGATGTAGCAGCGGCGATGATGGAGCCTCCAGGTGGCACAGCCTTGGTTCACGAATCAATTGCCGAGTCTTTAGACTTCCGTCGTGCCATGCGCAAGGTCGATGAAGAGTGGGGCGCTGACTGGTGGTTCAAGGTTTGGGGTCCTGAGTATCTTGCCGAAGAAGGCATTGGCGAAAGAGATGATTGGGTATTAAAAGCAGATGAGCGTTGGCATGATTTTGGTAAGTTGGCTGCGGGCTTCAATATGCTCGATCCAATCAAAGCAACCATCATCACCCCAGGCTTGGAGATGGATGGTAATTTTGCCGATACCGGCATTCCAGCCAGCATTGTGACCAAGTATTTGTCTGAACACGGTGTGATTGTTGAAAAAACAGGTTTGTATTCTTTCTTCATCATGTTCACCATCGGCATCACCAAGGGTCGCTGGAACACCATGGTCACGACCTTGCAACAATTCAAGGATGATTACGATAAGAACCAGCCTTTGTGGCGTGTTCTGCCCGAGTTTGTTGTTAAGTATCCGCGCTACGAGCGCATCGGTCTAAAAGATCTTTGCCAGCAAATTCACCAAGTCTATAAAAAGCACGATGTGGCTCGCATGACCACAGAGATGTATTTGTCTGACATGATTCCTGCAATGAAACCATCGGATGCTTGGGCAAAAATGGCGCACCGTGACATTGAGCGTGTGGTCATTGATGACTTAGAGGGTCGTGTCACAGCGATGTTGGTAACACCTTACCCACCAGGCATTCCTCTTTTGATTCCGGGTGAGCGTTTCAATAAGCGCATCGTTGATTACTTGCGCTTCACGCGTGATTTTAACGAACAGTTCCCTGGCTTTGAAACCGATGTTCATGGTTTGGTCAAAGGCGATTTGAATGGTCGCAAAGAGTATTATGTTGACTGTGTCAAAGGCTGATTTCGAGACTGATTTAAATACAGGTTCTGTCTAGTTAAAAAAATGGCTCACTTTATAGTGAGCCATTTTTTATTTGAAGCGAAGAAACAATTTTTTATTTCTTTTTCTTTATTTCTTTGTTGCTTTCTTTAATTTACTTCATATTTTTACGATAAGCTGCAATGGCTTTTATGACCTGCTCTGGAGCGGTGCCACCAACATGATTGCGACTGTTGATCGATCCCTCAAGGGTCAAGACTTTAAAAGCATCTTCGCCAATCAGATTGGCTTTGTCTCCAAGATTGCAAGCAGTTCTTAAGTCAGCCAAGGATAAGTCAGCCAAGTCACAGCCTTTGTTTGAGCATGCCTTCACAGCATGGGCAACAGCTTCGTGCGCATCACGGAAAGCCAAACCTTTTTTAACCAAATAATCAGCCAAATCAGTCGCAGTTGCAAAACCTTGAAGTGCTGCTGCTCTCATCACATCTGCTTTAACTTGGATGTGAGGAACCATGTCAGCAAAAATACGCAAAGTGTCACGCAAAGTATCGGCTGAATCAAACAATGGTTCTTTGTCTTCTTGGTTATCTTTGTTGTAGGCCAAAGGTTGACCTTTCATCAAAGTTAATAAGGAAATTAGATTGCCGTTCACGCGACCAGTTTTGCCTCTTGCCAATTCTGGTACATCAGGATTCTTCTTTTGCGGCATGATTGAGCTGCCCGTGCAGAAACGATCCGGCAGATCCACAAAGCCAATCCTTGGATTCATCCAAATGATTAATTCTTCTGACAAACGTGAGATGTGCGTCATCACCAATGAGGCAGTGGCACAAAACTCAATTGCAAAGTCACGATCTGACACGGCGTCCAAAGAGTTCTGGCATACACCATCAAAACCCAAAGTTTTGGCCACACGTTCACGATCAATCGGATAGCTGGTGCCAGCTAAAGCAGCTGCACCGAGTGGTAAACGATTCACACGCTTACGGCAATCGGCCAAACGTTCAGCATCACGTGCAAACATTTCTGCATAAGCCATGACGTGATGACCAAATGTGATGGGTTGAGCCACTTGTAAATGTGTGAAACCAGGCATGATCGTTTCAGCATGCTTTTCAGCTAAACCAAGTAAGCCTGAACGCAGTGCAGTGAGTTCTGATTGAATCTCATCCATTGCGCCACGCAACCACAAGCGAATATCTGTGGCCACTTGGTCATTTCTTGAGCGACCGGTGTGAAGACGCTTGCCAGCATCACCAATGAGCTTGGTCAGGCGCGCTTCGATGTTCAGATGGACGTCTTCAAGAGCGAGTTCCCAAACAAAAGAACCTGCTTCGATTTCAGAGCGTATCTCTGCCATGCCTTTTTGGATCGCGGCGAAATCTTCGGCACTGATGATCTTCTGTACAGTCAACATTTCGGCGTGAGCCAAAGAGCTCTGGATATCAACCAAGGCCATGCGTTTATCAAAATCAACAGAAGCGGTGTATCGCTGCACGAGTTCCGCCACAGGCTCGGTAAAGCGAGCCGACCAAGCTTGGTCTTTGTTGTCCAAGGAATTCTTGTTTTTATCTAAATCTGCCATAAATATAAGTATATTGCCTCAAAGGCCTTATCCTTATGGTTATGACACAAATTTCTTATCCTAAAAAGCTGGTAATTGCCTCTCGAGAGAGCCGTTTGGCCATGTGGCAGGCTGAATATGTTCGCGATTGCTTAAAAAAGCTCTATCCAGACTGCGATGTCAGTATTTTGGGCATGACCACCCGGGGTGATCAAATTTTGGATAGAACCCTCTCCAAAGTGGGCGGTAAGGGGCTTTTTGTTAAAGAATTAGAGGTGGCTTTAGAGGAAGGTCGGGCAGATTTAGCGGTTCATTCCCTCAAAGATGTACCGATGCAGTTGCCTGAAGGCTTCGAGTTGTCTTGCATCATGGAGCGTGAAGATGCCAGGGATGCTTTTATCTCGAATGACTATGCAACTTTGGCGGATTTACCCGCTGGGGCTGTTGTAGGAACCGCTAGTTTGCGCCGCGAGGCCTCATTGCGCTCACGCTACCCACATTTAAATATCCAGCCTCTAAGAGGCAATTTAGATACCCGTTTGAGTAAATTGGACAAGGGTGATTATGCCGCGATCATTTTGGCCGCTGCCGGTCTTAAGCGTTTGGGGATGGCTGAGCGCATCCGCAGTTTATTGACCCCTGAAAACAGTTTGCCAGCTGCTGGTCAGGGTGCTTTGGGCATTGAGTCCAGATCAGGAAGATCAGAGATGAGGGGCTGGCTTGCTCCTTTAAATCATGCACCTACTGCGATGGCCGTGACTGCAGAAAGAGCTGTTTCTAGAGCGCTCGGTGGTTCTTGCGATGTTCCTTTGGCGGCCTATGCGATTTGGGAGGGTTCAGACTTTTTGTATCTTCGCTCCTTTGTTGCCAGCACGGATGGTCAGAAGATTTGTCGATCTGAAAAGAAGTTGTCAATTGCCAGCATGGATCATGCAAACAAGATGGGTTTGCAGGTTGCCGATGAGTTGATTGCTCAGGGCGCCAAAGATTTACTGCCCCCAAGATAATCCAGACTAAAACTCAAAAAACTCATGCCCAATATTGTTCTGACTCGCCCACTAGGACAGTCTCTAAGATTGGGAGAGTTATTGCATCAAAAGTTCCCAACCTTGGAACAAATTCAATTGCCTTTGCTATCCATTGTGCCGAACGAAAACCCCGCAGATGCCAAGCGTTTAAAAGATCTTTTGCCAGTCACTGACTTAGCAGTGTTTGTGAGTCCCAATGCGGTTGAATGTTCGATGCGATTGTTGCAAGCTGCGTGGCCAAAAAACCTTCCGGTAGCGGTGGTGGGTGGTGGCAGCTTAGAAGCGCTGAGCCATCATGGCATCACAACCGAGAATGGGTACACCATTTATGCACCCAGCAATCCCAGTGAATGGGATTCAGAAGGTCTTTGGAAAATCTTGAGTCAAGCTCAAGCTTCTTGGGCAGGGAAAAAGATTCTCTTTCTCAAGGGTATTGGCGGAAGAGCTTGGCTTGGCGAGCAATTTTTATTGCAAGGCGCTGAAATACATTCAGTGGCCACCTACAATAGAATGCCGCTGGCCGATGATGCGCCAGCTTGGCTTGGTTTAAAAAAATCACTTCCCAACGACTCGATATGCATTCTGACTTCTTCTGAGGCGACAAGATATTTTGCTCAATTTATAAAAGAAAATTCATCATGGGCAGAGTCTTGGTTAAATGAAGCTATGATGCTGTGTACGCATGAGCGAATAGCTCAGGTATGCAATGAACTTGGGTTTAAAAATGTCGATTGGTGTACTCCAGGGGATGATCATTTGCTTGTAAAAATTGGTCAATGGCACTCCAATAAAAATTAGGAATTGAAATGGCTGCGAATCTCGAAC
>CAMBJN010000112.1 GCA_945867755.1 Polynucleobacter meluiroseus | reverse complement strand
TGGGTACACGATGGTGTTGAGCATCAACACTATGCCAGCGACTATTTTGATCAGTTATATGAATTTGCAGAAAAGTTGATTGAAGCCGGTAAAGCTTATGTTGATAGTCAATCTGCTGATGAGATTCATAAAAACCGCGGTAACTTCACTCAACTAGGAACCAACAGTCCTTTCAGAGATCGCAGTAGCGAAGAGAATCTGGCTTTGTTCAGAGAAATGAAGTCTGGTAAATATCCAGATGGGGCTCATGTCTTGAGACTCAAAATCGATATGAAGCACCCAAACATTGTTTTGCGTGATCCTGTGGTGTATCGAATTCGTCACGCACACCATCATCGCACGGGCGATAAGTGGTGCATCTACCCACTCTACGACTTCACTCATTGCATTTCAGATGCCCTAGAAAATATCACTCACTCGATCTGCACCTTGGAGTTTGAGAACAATCGTCCACTCTATGACTGGGTATTGGAAGCGCTCAAAGAAATTGGTGTTTTCAAAGATCCTTTGCCGAAGCAATACGAGTTCGCACGTTTAAATTTGACATATGCCATCACCAGCAAGCGCAAGCTATTGCAGTTGGTTGAAGAAAAACGGGTGGATGGCTGGGATGATCCGCGCATGCCAACCTTGGTAGGAATCAGACGTCGTGGCTTCACCCCTGAAAGTATTCGTTTATTCTGCGAACGCATTGGTGTATCCAAAGCAGATAGCTGGATTGATATGCCTGTGCTCGAGCAGGCATTGCGAGATGATCTAGACGCTAAGGCTGAGCGTGCCTTTGTGGTGTTAAAGCCTCTCAAATTGATCATTGATAACTTTGATGCCAATCACAGTGAACCTTGCTCTGCACCCAAACACCCTCACCACGAGGACTGGGGTCGCCGCGATTTCAATCTCAGTAAAGAGCTTTGGATTGAGGAAGATGACTTCATGGTCGAACCGATCAAAGGCTTCTTCAGGTTGTACCCACCGATGAATGGTGAAGCTGGTAGTCGGGTTCGCCTGCGTCATGGCTTTGTGATTGAGTGCACTGGCTTTGACACTGATGCCGGTGGAAAAGTGACAGCCGTTCATGCCAATTACTTCCCTGACAGCAAGAGTGGCACACCTGAATCAAATAATTACAAAGTAAAAGGTAATCTTCACTGGGTCAGCGCCAAAGAAGGCATCAAGGCTGAGATCCGTGTGTATGATCGTTTGTTCACTGACCCTCATCCGGACACTGGCGATAAAAATTTCTTGGATGCGATCAATCAAGATTCAAAACAAATTTTGAATGCTTATCTGGAGCCAAGCTTAAAGAATGCGCAAGCTGAACAACGCTTCCAATTTGAACGTCACGGTTATTTTGTGGCCGACCGAATCGATCATACGACTGTAAAGCCAGTCTTTAACTTGTGTGTGGGCCTGAAAGATACTTGGAAGTAAACAATAAAGACTTTTTAAAGAGTCTTTAAACAGTCTTTGACTGTTGGGTACTGCAGGTTAAATCTGAGCTCTTTTAAGCGTTTATTTTGAATACGTCGAGACTCACTCATGAATGACAGCATCATGGGATCTAACTGTGCACTCAAGTCCTGTTTCGATGCTCTTGGTGGTTTTGGCAAATTCATCTTTTCAGCAATCAAATCAAAGTAATCAGCCATTTTTAATTGACTGTCATCACAGGCATTGATGACACGCTGGGATTTGCCTCTCCATAAAACATAAGTGATCAATCTGGCCAAGTCATCGGCATTGACGTGATTGGTATAGACATCCTCATCGGCATTGAGCACAGGCGTGCCGCGCCCCAATCTTTCAACGGGCAATCGATCACCCGCATAAATGCCTGGGACTCTTAAGATATGAGTCTGAACTCCTGACATGCCCCACGCCCTGATTTGCTGCTCTGCGGACACCCTTCTTTGAGCTCGAGCCGTGCTTGGGTTGGGGGTTTGAGTTTCGTCAATCAAAGCCCCCTGACAATCACCGTAGACGCCTGTGGTGCTGATATAGATCAGTTGCCTGATAAATCCTGCTCCGTGAGATAAAATTGTCAGTAAGTTACTTGTACGACGATCTTGAAGGCCTTGAGTATCTGGCGGGGCCAAATGGATCACTTGGGCAGCCAAGTGAGGTAAACGCCATAGAGTCTCTGGCTGGTCAAGGTTCCCATAAACAGGAATTGCCCCAGCCTGCCTCAATGCCGACATCCTGCTGGTGGAAGAGGTCAGAGCAAACACTCGGTACTTTTTCACCAATAGCGGCAGCAAGCGCATACCGACGTCGCCACAACCAACGATAAGAATTCTAGGTTTACCAATACGTTGCATAAACTCAATCGTAATGCTTTAAAAAAGGAATGTCAGTGTCTTACCAAATTACCATTAAAAACAGCGGAAAAACATTTAGTGCCAATAGCGATGAAACTGTTTTAGAAGCCGCGATGCGTCAAGGCATCAATTTACCTTATGGTTGCAAAAATGGAGCTTGCGGCTCTTGCAAAGGTAAGATCGAATCTGGCCAGGTGTCACATGGCCAACACCAAGAAAAGGCTCTTTCTGCTGAAGAAGCTTTCAATGGCTGCGCTCTTTTTTGCTGTGCCAAGCCAGAGTCAGATTTGGTAATTGACGCGAAAGAAGTCCCGCTGAATGGGGATGTCACAATCAAGAAAATTCCTTGTCGCGTTGCCGGCCTAGAGCAAGCTGCCGATGATGTGGTGATCGTGAAACTACAGCTACCTGCCACTGAGAAGTTTCAGTTTTTAGCTGGTCAATACATTGAGTTTTTATTAAAAGACAAACGTCGTGCTTATTCCATTGCAAGCGCGCCTCATGAAGAGGGCCCCTTAGAGCTTCATATCAGACACATGCCTGGTGGCTCGTTCACAGACTTTGTATTTGGCAAAACTGAGAATGGTACGACCCTCAAAGAAAAGGATATTTTGCGTTTTGAGGGCCCTATGGGGAGTTTCTTCTTGCGCGAAGACTCTGATAAGCCAATTATTTTTATTGCTTCAGGTACTGGCTTTGCGCCAATCAGAGGCATCATTGAACACATGCGCCATGCAGGTATTGCTCGCCCCATTAAGCTTTACTGGGGCGGTCGTCGACCAAAAGATTTTTATCGCGATGCCTTGTGCCAATCATGGGCCAATGAGATTCCTAATTTTTCATACATTCCGGTTGCATCAGACGCTACTCCAGAGGATCAATGGACTGGTCGAACAGGCTTTGTTCATGTGGCAGCAATGGAAGATAATCCTGATATGTCAGCTTACCAAGTGTATGCCTGTGGCGCACCGATTGTCATTGAATCCGCTAAAAATGATTTCGTTGCAAAATGTCACTTATCGGCTGATGAATTTTATGCAGACGCATTCACCTCAGCGGCTGATCTAGCAAAGAAAAAAGCTGCCGATTAACCTGTGATAATGACTAAATATTTGATCAACTTTGAACCAAATGAATAAAAACATGGCCATAGATACTCATTCAGTGATGTACATCACCAAACGTCCAGAATTGGTCTTCGACGAAGGTCATGGTTCTTGGTTGGTGGATCAGAACGGTAAAAAATATTTAGACTTTTTACAAGGTTGGGCTGTTAACTGCTTGGGTCACTCTAATCCAGGCATGATTGAAGCGATTGAAAAGCAGGCCAAAAAGGTCATCAACCCTAGCCCTGCTTTTTATAACGGACCAATGATTGCTTTGTCTGATTTACTGACAGCCAATAGCTGCTTTGATAAAGTGTTTTTCGCCAACAGCGGTGCTGAAGCCAACGAAGGCGCTATCAAATTAGCGCGTAAATGGGGCAAACTTCATAAGAATCATGCTTATGAAATCATCACCTTCAATCACGCTTTTCATGGCAGAACGATAGCGACGATGAGCGCCTCTGGCAAAGAAGGCTGGGACAACATGTTTGCGCCGCAAGTCTCTGGTTTTCCAAAAGCTGAGCTAAATGACATCGAGTCTGTGAAAAAACTGATCAACGATAAGACTGTGGCCATCATGCTTGAGCCCGTTCAGGGTGAAGGTGGAGTTATTCCGGCTGATCATCAATTCATGCTTGATCTTCGTGAAATCACCAAGCAGCACAAGATTTTATTGATTGTTGATGAAGTTCAGGCTGGCTGCGGACGCACAGGCAAATTATTTGCTCATCAGCTTTACAACATCACCCCTGACATCATGACGCTAGGCAAAGGTATTGGCGGTGGCGTGCCATTGGCAGCCCTACTAGCTACTGATGAGGTTGCTTGCTTTGAGCCAGGCGATCAAGGTGGCACTTATAACGGCAACCCATTGATGACCGCGGTTGGGTTCAGTGTGATTTCTCAATTACTGGCACCAGGATTTTTAGATGAAGTAAGGGCCAAGGGTGAGTATCTAAAAGAATTATTGCTTGATCTCAGCAGAGAACTTGGTCTTGATGGTGAGCGCGGCGAAGGCTTGTTGAGAGCACTTAAACTTAATCGTGACATCGGACCCGAAATCGTTGAACGCGCTCGCAATCTTGAGCCCATTGGTCTTTTATTGAATTCTCCACGTCCAAATTTAATTCGCTTCATGCCAGCACTGAATATCAGTCAAGAAGAATTAAAACAAATGGTTGATCTCTTAAGAGGCGTGATCAAGTCGATCAAATAAAAGCTGTAGGACGCTATCAAAGACCCTTGGGTAATGGGAATGTTGTGTTCTCAACAATTCCCTCTAAGGGTCTAACACTCTTTGGCCCAAGTTCTTTGATGCGCTCAATGATCGCTTGAGCCAAGCTCTCTGGTGCAGATGCACCTGCAGTCAAGCCAATTCTCTTTTTTCCTACAAACCATTCAGGATTTAACTGACTGGGATGGTCCACCATGTAGGAAACAACCCCCAACTTTTCAGACAATTCTCTCAAGCGATTGGAATTAGAGCTATTGGGGCTACCGACCACAATCACTAAATCAACTTGTGGGGCCATGAACTTCACAGCATCTTGACGA
>CAMBJN010000111.1 GCA_945867755.1 Polynucleobacter meluiroseus | reverse complement strand
AGCATTGATAATTTATTTTTCAAGGGTCACGTTTTTGCTCATATTGGTAGTTGAGTCGCGTATAACTAAACTAACTTCCACATTAATTTTTCTTGGTAATCGAGCCAATCCTTGAATTTGAGATATTAGGTGATGCGCTGCTTTGGACCACATGCCAATTGAATCAACGCGAACAGTTGACAGACTGGGGTTTAGATGTCGAGTTAACTCAAGATCGTCAAAACCTATAATTGAGAGCTTTTCAGGCACCTCTATTTTTTTATCTTGTGCTTCTAATAAAGCGCCAATCGCCAGAATATCTTGGCCGCAAACTATGGCGCTTATCTTGGGGTTAATTTGCAGTAATTTCTTTAAGGCAACGCGCGCATCTTTAATTTGGTACGGAACCTCAATAATGGATTTTTTTTCTAAGGTAATTCGATGGCGCTTTAGGAGTTCAGAGACTCCATCAACCCGGTCCTTTGCGCGATCATTATTGGCTGTTTGTCCTGCAATCATTCCAAAATTTCTATGACCAACTTGGATAAGGTACTCCACACCTAGTTGAATCGCCTTTTTATTATCGAATCCAGCCGCATATCCATTTAATGGAGTGCTTAATGTGCCAATATGAATGTAGGGCAGCCCTCTGGTTCTTAATAGGCGAATAAGCTCTAATTTTTGACTGGAGCCAAACATAGCTATCCCCTCAACACCTTGAAGTAAAAGGTTGCGCACTTGATGATTTTCAATGTCAGGGTCATAGTTAGTGCTTGCAACTAGCATTTGATATCCAGCATCGCTGATCTGACGTTGAAATTCCGCTAGTCCTTGTGCGAAGATTGCATGATCAAGTGTTGGTACGATTACGCCTATTGAGCCTGATCGCTTGAGCATTAATGACCTAGCGCCCGCATTGGGGATGTACCCTAGCTTATCAATAATGCGATATATATTCTTTTTTAACTCTTCGCTGACTGCGGTGGGGGTATTTAAAGCTCTTGAAACCGTGGCGGTTGAGACCTTAGCCATTTTCGCGACCTGATCTATGGTTGCGCGCGTTTTTGCTAGGGTTTTCACTAATCTCATGATGTATAAATTTCCTATTATTCAGTTAATTTTGATATTAGAATGAAAGCGCTTACATTTATTCTACTGGTAATTAAAATTCTAAAAAAGCTTTATTTCTACGTTCTTTTTATTTTGGTGATTGGCCTTATTTGGCTTTCCTTGACCCAATGGTTTGGGGTCATTTCACCAATGCGCTTTCCGTCGCCATCCGATACGTGGTTCTCATTGAAGGTAATCGCTATGAATGGGTACGGGAATGGAAAGTTGTATCAGCATATTCTGCAAAGTGTTGGCTTGGTCACGTCTGCATTTTTGATTTCTTCAGCTGCTGGCGTCCTATTAGGAATTTTTATGGGCGCCAATCGTCGGGTTGAGGCCATTTTTAATCCAATCTTTCTAACATTAAGACCAATACCCCCATTGGCCTGGATTCCCCTGGCAATCGTCTGGTTAGGTCTTGGTAATTCAGCCAAAATTCTGGTTATTTTTGTGGCTGCATTTGTCCCCTCTGTAATTAATACATTTACGGGGATACGATCACTTGATACCGCGCAAAGAGAGGCGGCCCAGATGCTTGGGGTTTCCCGTTTTAGCTATTACACAGAAGTTTTAATTCCAACTGCTATGCCCTTAATCTTTTCTGGACTACGTCTTTCCTTGCAGGCATCTTGGACAACCTTAGTTGCCGCGGAACTGGTTGGTGCGACTTTAGGACTTGGCTCCATACTAAATCAAGCGGCGCAAGATATTAATCCAGCGATGATTTTAGTTGGAATGCTTAGTGTTGCTATATGCGGCTGGCTAATGACACAGCTATTAGGTTTGATTGAGAAATCTGCAATGCCTTGGAGGCGATTGCCGTGAAACAGGATCTTCTAAATCGCCAGGAATGGACTTTGTATTCGCTGCTAGGGATCTGTTTATTTTTTTCCGTGTGGTACGGCGCTGTATTTCTTCAAATCACTCCAAAGCAGTTTTTACCTGCTCCGCATGAGGTTTTGTATAAATTAATTTCATTGCTGGCCCAGCCATTTTCAGGATTTACATTGTTAGTTCATGTTGCATCGAGCTTTCAAAGATTTTTGTATGGCTTTATCTTAGCAATTGCAATTGGTATTCCATTGGGATTGCTAATGGCATTATCAAAAAATGTAGATCGCCTGATAAGCCCTTTTTTTGAAAGCGTCCGTTTTGTTGCGCCTATCGCTTGGGTTCCGTTTGCTGCACTTTGGTTCGGAACCGGTATCGGCGGTCCGGTATTGATTATTTTTATGGGGGCATTCCCCCCGGTCTTAATTAATACCTATCGCGGGGCTATACACGTGGATAAAAAATTCATCGAGGCGGCTCAGATGCTTGGCGCAAGCAAAATCCGACTCATGTCAGAAGTTTTGTTTCCAGCTGCCATTCCATCCATTGTTGCTGGTCTAAGAATTTCGGCTGGCTTAGGTTGGCAGTCCTTAATTGGAGCCGAGTTAATTGTTGCATCGAGTGGGGTTGGCTACATGATGGTAAAGGGTCAAGCTAGTATTCAAACTGATATTGTGATGAGCGGCATGGTAGCAATTGGAATCATAGGGCTTGTAATTGATGTTTGTTTAAGAATGACTGAAAAGTTAGTCAGTAAGTATCGAGAAAATTAAGATGGCAAATATTGTTTTTGATGGTGTAGAAAAAATGTTTACGCAAGGCGGTAACGAGTTTCTTGCGGTTGGTGAGACCAACTTTACGATTGCTGATAAGGAGTTTGTGGCAATCGTGGGCCCTTCCGGCTGTGGAAAAACAACCTGCCTGAGGATGGTGGCTGGCTTCGAGGCGCCCACAAAAGGCGTTATTCGGGTTGGCGGAGAGGTTGTAACTGCGCCAGGCCCTGATCGAGCAGTTGTCTTTCAGCAATTTGCCTTGTTTCCATGGAAAACGGTATTAGATAACATTACCTTCGGTCTTAAGGCGATGGGATTGGATGAGTCTGAGCGAAAGCAACGGGCTGCAAATTTAATTACTTTGGTTGGCTTAGAGGGATATGAGGCAGCTTATCCACATCAACTATCAGGCGGAATGCAGCAGAGAGTTGCAATTGCGCGTGCTTACGTTCTTGATCCTGGTGTTTTACTCATGGATGAGCCTTTTGGTGCCCTCGATGCTCAAACGAGGGTTGTTATGCAAGAAGAGCTAGTGAAGCTGGCTAGAAAAAATCCGCGGACTGTTTTATTTATTACGCATGCAGTAGAGGAGGCGGTATATTTGGCTGATCGAGTTGTAGTAATGTCACGAAGGCCAGGTTTTATTAAAGAAGTTATTGATGTAAAAAAAATTCGTCAGGATGAACGCTGGGATGAACATGTTCGAATTGAGGATGTGATGGATTTAAGTTCGTTTGTGCATTTACGTAGTCAGATCTGGAAGTTGCTTAGGGAACAGCATTAAATTAGGCAGTACTTTTTATAACAAAGGAGATGAAATGAAGATTAAATCTAAGTTATTTAGTATATTGATGGGGTCAGTTATTGGATTGGGAGTTACTACTCAATCGCACGCGCAAGCTAATCTGACAGAAATCAAGGTAAGTTATCAGCCGGCATTGTATTGGGCGCTCCCATTTTTTGTTGCTACTGAAAAAAACTGGTGGGCAGAACTTGGATTAAAGCCAACGTTCAGCACTTTCCCAGCGGGTGTGCCTCAAATTGCCGCGTCAGCATCTAAATCATGGGACGTTGGCGGTACAGGTTCTGTGCCTGCTGTTTTAGGACATGCGCGCTTCGGCATTAAAACCATTGGCATAACGAATGATGAGTCTGCAGGCAATGCGTTGCTTGCAACTGCAAAAGCTGCCGATGCATTTGCCAAGAATCCGCAGAGCCTCAAGGGCCAGACCATTGTCCTGACAGCCAACTCTACCGGTGATTATGCTGTGCAGTCGTGTTTAAAAAAGTATGGCATTGCAAAATCTGATGTCCCCATAAAGAATATGGGGCAGGCTGAAATTATTTCTGCCATGTCTTCAGGTAATGCTAATTTTGGCGGTTTGTGGGCGCCTAATATCTATACCTTAGAGGAAAAGGCTGGCGCAAAAGTCATTTGCAGCGGAAAAGATGGTGGTGCAATTGTTCCTGGAGCTTTAATCGTTCGCGGTGATTATGCAAAAGAAAATCCTCAAAACGTAGCTAAGTTCCTTGCAATTTACTTGCGTACATGGAGCTGGATGAATGCAAATAAACCTCAAGCCATCGTCATGATGAAGAAATTTTATGAGCAGGGCGGCGTTACTATTTCAGAGGCATCCATGCGTAAAGAGTTTGACACGCGCCCAACCTATAACTTGGCATCGCAGTTAAAAGTTATGGATCAAGCTAAAGGGGCATCAGAAGCTGACGGTTGGTTCAATGCAATAGCAGCCTTCATGCAAACCACTGGCGCTGTTACTAGCGCGCCTCAAGCCAAAGACTACGTTACAGATGAGTTTATGAAGATGGTTAATGCAGACAAAAAGCTGCGTGATTTTGCAGCAAATACGAAGTAATTAATCGTGGTCCCCGTTGAGAGTAATTTCAACGGGGATTTTAAGTTAAAAATGTAAGGGCGATAATGAGTATTCATTTTTTAAAAAAAGCTGCTAAAACTCCTGAAACAGAATCCTCTAATGCTCAGCAAGTTGTTGCTGAGATGCTTTCTAACATAGACAAAAACGGCGAATCTGCAGTTTTAGAGTATGCAAAAACATTGGATAAATGGACTGGAGATGTCGTCTTATCTTCAGCTGAAATTGATCGCATCATTGCAGATATCCCAAGTCAAGTAAAAAAGGATATCGATTTTGCTGTAAAACAAGTTTATGACTTTGCGATTGCCCAGAAAGAAAGCATTCGCGACTTCTCAACTGAGTTGTATCCCGGTGTGATTGCCGGTCAAAAGGTATTGCCAGTGAATGTTGTGGGCTGTTATGCGCCATCAGGCCGTTACGCCCACATTGCTTCTGCTTATATGACTGTTGCAACCGCTAGAGCCGCTGGT
>CAMBJN010000110.1 GCA_945867755.1 Polynucleobacter meluiroseus | reverse complement strand
TCGAAATGAAAGACTAAGGCTTTATAAAGCACTGAGTCATGCTCAGTAATCTCAAGCGAGACACTCCCCGCCTACTCTCATTAGCTGGTCCCTTGTTGGTTGGCCAATTGGCTGTGATTGCCTTTGGTGTGATGGACACTGCCATGGTGGCCAGATACTCTACCGATGACTTAGCTGCTCTTGCGATGGCAAGTTCTATTTTTATCAGTATTTATGTTGGCTTGACTGGGGTTATTTCAGCTCTGGCTCCGATTGCTGGTCAATTATTTGGCGCCAAACGATTCTCTGAGATTGGTGAAGAGGTTCGTCAAGGTTGGTGGCTATCACTTGGCCTCAGTATTTTTGGCATGTTGATTTTGATGAACCCCGGTGTATTTTTATCAATCGCAAATGCCAGCCCTGAAGTAGAAGCAAAAGCCATTTTGTATTTACAAATTGTTGCCTGGGGTTTGCCAGCCAGCTTGGCCATGCGAGTGCTGGTGGCGTTTCATAACGCCATTTCTAAACCAGCAGTGGTCACTTGGTTACAGATCGGCGGTTTGTTTTTAAAAATTCCCCTGAATGCTTGGTTGATTTATGGTGGCTTGGGTGTTGATGCCATGGGTGGGCCAGGTTGTGCCTTGGCAACAGTGATCATCAATTGGCTTTGGTTATTAACGATGCTTGTGATTGTTTATCGCGGTAACTTTTATCAAATATTTGGTGTGTATGAAAAGTTCACTCAACCAAATTTACACAGAATTACCACCTTGCTCAAATTGGGTTTACCAATTGGCTTAAGTTACCTGATTGAGGTGACATCATTCGCCTTCATGGCTTTATTCATTGCTAAGTTGGGTACTGTTCCTTTGGCAGGCCATCAAATCGTGGCCAACTTAGGTACGGTTTTATACATGTTGCCTTTGTCACTGTCGATTGCCACATCTACTTTGGTGGCTCAGTCACTTGGCGCTGATAAACCAACTTTAGCCAAAGAGATTGGCTGGTCATCATTGATCTTCACAACCACAGTGTGTGTGTTGGTGGGTGCTTTGGTTTGGATTTTTAGATATCCCTTGCTCGACTTATACGCCCCATCTGGCGATGTTCGATCTGTGGCAATACCGCTGTTTTTGTTCATTGCTTTTTATCAAATATTTGACGCACTCCAAGTAACGTCTGCATTTATTTTGAGAGGCTATCGTGTGGCTTTTTGGCCGATGTGGATCTATGCCATCTCGTTGTGGGGCGTTGGACTTGGTGGTGGATATATTTTAGGATTTAACTTAACAGGCAATGTCCCTGAGATTCTTCAGGGGGCCCAAGGCTTTTGGTTTGCTAACAGTTTGAGCTTGGCTATAGCCGCAAGCTTTTTAATCATACTGTTTAAGAGAACTGCGAAGCGATTTGAGAGAGAGCATCCTCCTGTAGAAGTTTAATACTCTCTCAACTTGGCTTCAATTTCAGCTTCAGATTCAAATCATCAGCAATCAAATACTAATTATTTTGGTGCAGACTCAACCGGCTTCTGAATAGAGTAACCTGGTACTTGATGACCTTTTGAATACATGCACTGCTGGTAAGCGATGTCATAACGACGCTGTACTTCTTTGGCAGAGTCATTACCACCTGAGGCACCCATCGCTGCGCCCCCTAAAAGACCTACGGCAGCACCAGTGCCCACATTTCGAGCACTACCACCATCAGCCATCGCGCCTGCAACTGCACCAATGGCAGCGCCAATGATGGCTGTTTTTGCAGTGTTTTTAGCGGCCAATTCATCTGCGGTTGTATTGAGTGAATTTTGAGCATAGGTACGGCATTCTTGATCATCTTTTTGGAAGATTTCGAATGGCTTACCAGGGGCAGGCATGATGACCAAGCTTGGGCCCACTGGTGTTGATGCGCAACCTACCAAGGTGGCAGCAATTAAAGTAATTAAGCTAATTTTTTTAAAATCACGATGCATATCAATCCCTTATCAAGCTAGTGGCGCACAAATTAGCGCTAACAGTGTCATCATAAACGATGCCCCTATTCCATTAACGTTTGACAGTTCAATGGGATGACATGAGGGCTAGTTTAAAAGATATGAATAGAGATAAGATTGGGCATTATCACTTACAAAAAAGTATAGAATGTTCTTAATTAACTATCGATAGTTCAAATGCAGCGATCAGCCCTAAAACCAAAAGCAATTTCTCTCGTCACCTTTGCCGTGGCGGCCGGTTTTTCTATGTCTTCCTGGGCCATTGATCTTCAGCCTGGCGATGCAACTGCACCACCTCCTGGTTTACGCAGCGTTCAACTTTCTTATTTGAATGCAGAGAGAGTGGGCGCGAGCAACGCAAGAGTGAATCAAACCCAAGTTCATTTTCGTTACGTCCATGCCTTTGATTTGAATCAGCAACCTACCTTATTTTATCTCCATACCGGAACTGGTAAAACTGAGCCAACTGGAGCCCTTACTCCATACCGGTCCGATAACGGCATGATTGATACCACATTGGTCTTAGCTTACTGGCCATATGTTGATAGAGCCTCCAAAACCTTTGTGGGAGTTGCTGGTTACTTGATCGCCCCCACCGGAAGTTACTCGAGCGATCGAGAATTCAATATGGGTGAAAACCGCTATCGCTGGGCAGGTCAAATTGCTTATCAAACCAGAATTGCTCCTGATTTAGATTGGATGAGTGCATTCGATACTTTATGGTTTGGAAAAAATGATGAGAGTCGATCTTTAGATCCTAGAGAAGGGCTAGGGACGTTACAACAAAAAGCGCTATACAGCGCTCAAACTGGTTTGCTTTATCACGTGAACCAGCGTTATAGCTTAGCTGCATCTTATTTTTATTCTCAGGGCGGTGAAACCATTTTTAATGGTGTGGCTAAAAATAATGAGGTTAAATCTCATCGCTACCAAGTAAGCGCTATCCGAAACACATCTTTTGGTCGCTTGACCTTGCAGTATGGTCAAGACATCGATAACAACGCTGCACTTGAAGATAAACGCCGCGTCTTTTTAAGGTACACCAAGTTTTTCTAAACTTGCGATGCCTCAGATTCAATGACTTCAATCTCAGAAGTCCATCCTAGCCATTTTTCCTCAAGAGATGCTAATTCATCGTTGATTACTTTGAGTTTCTTGCCTATCTCTGCAATATCACTTGGAGAAATGGGTTCCAGTAGCTTTGCCTCTAATACGGTTTTTTCTGATTGAAGCTGTGTCATTGATTTTTCAACTTGATCAATTTGTTTTTTTAAAGGTTTGATGCGAGCGTTGATTTCTTGACGTTTAGCAGACTCTAATTTTCGTTGCTCACTGGTTTGAACCACTGGCTTTTTCTCTGGTGTGACTGCAATGGTGACAGTCGGCTTAGTAACTTCTGAAACAACTTCAGAAACAACTTTGGCATCTTCCACTTTAGCCTCCTCTCTGAGTCTCTTTGACTCTTCAAGCAAGTAGCGTTGGTAGTCATCCAAATCACCATCAAATGGTTTGATTTCCCCGCGACCGACTAACCAGAACTCATCACAAACAGCTCTTAGCAAAGCGCGATCATGGCTGACCAACATCACGGTGCCTTCAAACTCATTCAAGGCCATTGATAGCGCCTCACGAGTTGCAAGATCCAAGTGATTGGTTGGCTCATCCAGTAAAAGTAAGTTAGGTCGCTGCCAAACAATCATGGCCAAGACCAAACGGGCCTTCTCACCGCCACTCATGGTGCCAACAGCTTGTTTGACCATATCACCTGCAAAATTAAAGGTACCTAAAACGTTACGCAAGTCTTGTTCACGAGCTGATTCGGCTGCATTGGGACCCAAGTCTTTGGCAAGGCGAATCATGTGCTCTAAAGGATTGTCATCAGACCTTAAAACATCCAGCTCCTGCTGAGCAAAATAACCTATGTTCAAGCCCTTGCCCTCAGTCACTGTTCCTGAGAGCTGAGGCATGGTTCTGGCAATGGTTTTAACCAAGGTTGATTTACCCTGTCCGTTAGCTCCCAAGATACCAACCCTCTGACCTGCCAGCACTGATTTATTAACATCCTTGATGATGACTTTATTAACGCCATCGATTTGATATCCAAAGCTTGCATCACTGATGGCCAACATCGGATTGGGTAAATTTTGAGGTTCTTTAAATTCAAAGGTGAAATCTGCATCCGCTAATACAGGGGCAATTTTTTCCATGCGCTCAAGAGCCTTGACCCTACTTTGCGCCTGCTTTGCTTTGCTTGCCTTGGCTTTAAAGCGAGTGATGAACTTTTGTAGATGGGCAATTTTTTCTTGCTGTTTTGAGAAGGATGATTGTTGCAACTCCAATTGCTGAGCACGCATAAGCTCAAAGGAACTGTAGTTACCACCATAGCGATTGAGTTTTGCATGATCGATGTGCAATGTGACATTGGTGACAGCATCTAAGAATTCTCGATCATGAGAAATCACGATCATCGTTCCTGCATAACGCTTTAACCATGCCTCTAACCAAACCAAAGCATCCAAGTCCAAGTGATTGGTTGGCTCATCAAGTAACAATAAGTCTGATGGGCACATCAAAGCGCGTGCTAATTGCAAGCGCATGCGCCAGCCGCCAGAAAAACTGTTTACTGCTTGATCAAGTTCGCTGACTTTAAAACCCAAACCCAAAATCAGTGCTTGCGCTCGAGATGTTGCATCATGCTCACCGGCATCTGCCAAATCAACGTGAGCATGAGCCATCGCCATACCATCTTCTGCTTTTTCTGCTATCTCAAGAGCTTGTCTTAATTCGATCAAGCGAGTATCGCCAGCAATCACAAACTCGGTAGCAGATTCTTCAGTTTCAGGCATGTTTTGAGCCACTTGGGCCATGCGCCATACTCTAGGAATAGAAAAGTCACCGCCATCTTCATGCAGAGTGCCATTTAAGAGCGCGAACAAGGTTGATTTGCCGGCACCATTGCGCCCAACTAAACCAACCTTCTCTCCTGGGTTGAGCGTGACTGTTGCTTTATCAAGCAATAATTTGGCGCCACGTCGCAGAGATACATTGTTTAAGGTGATCATTTTTCAGCAGTCATACCAGCTACTGCTGGATCGTTAATTGATAAAT
>CAMBJN010000109.1 GCA_945867755.1 Polynucleobacter meluiroseus | reverse complement strand
TGGACAGTTGAGGCGGGTGGTTATTTTGTGATTCGTGCTGAACAAGCTGTTCATTACGTCTGTCACTTTGGGTAATCACTGATTAATTGCTGATTGAGTATTAATTCTTGGGCAAGCCAGTGATGGTGTGCCCAGGAAGAACCCCTTTCTTGCTGAACCAACCTTGGTTCATCTCTAAGGCAAAGCGAACGGGTTTTGTTGGGCAATGATTTTCTTCGGTCATCGCTTTCATTTCTAAAATATCCACAATCTTTCCGTCATCTGCGATGAAAGCAATGGCCAAAGGAATTTTTGTATTTCTCATCCAAAAGCAATGAGTGGCACTCTGATCAAAAATAAAGAGCATACCGTCATCGGCAGGCATAAAAGTGCGGTGCATGAGGCCCAATTGGCGAGCTTTTTCTGTTTTTGCTACTTCCGCTTGTATTTTGTAAAGGCCAGCATTTAGTTCAATCATATTGCTCTGCTGGGCAATGGCAGTAGAACTAAAAACAAAGAGCGCAAAGATGGCGGTGACGAGTTTTTGCAGCATTAATAAGAAAATCCTGAAAAATTTTATTTAATGTATTCATCATACTTTAATGAGATTCATCAAATTAAAACTTTGATAAACAACTGGATTTAACATAAATTTTTATGAATAAAAATGTCAAAAATAGGGCTTTCCCCCAATTTGAAACTTATGTTTAGAATAGGGTGTATGAGTCGAAAACCTAAAACAGCCAACCCGATAGATTTCCCTGCTTTTCAGGAGGATCAAACCACGGTGATGGATCGCCAATCTGAGCGTGTTCAACCACCTAAGATGTACCGAGTTGTTTTATTAAATGATGATTTCACTCCCATGGAGTTTGTGGTGATGGTGATTCAAGAATATTTTCATCATGATCAAGAACGCGCTACTCGCATCATGTTGCAAGTACACCTTGAAGGAAAAGGGGTTTGTGGTGTATATACTAAAGATGTCGCTTTAACCAAAGTTCAACAAGTTGTAGATAGAGCCCGAGAGTCTGGGCACCCATTGCAGTGCACTATGGAGGAAGCATGATTGCTCAAGAGTTAGAAGTTACCTTGCATATGGCATTTGTGGACGCTAGAGCGTCAAGACATGAATTCATAACAGTTGAACATTTACTATGTGGCCTGCTCGACAACGCCACCGCAGCAGATGTTTTAAAAGCTTGCGCAGTCAATATTGATGACTTGAAAAGTAATTTGAAAAACTTCATCAATGACAACACACCAATAGTGCCTGGATCAGATGATGTGGATACCCAACCAACTCTGGGATTCCAAAGAGTGATTCAGCGCGCCATCATGCATGTGCAATCAACGTCTAATGGAAAAAAAGAAGTGACGGGCGCTAACGTCTTGGTGGCTATTTTTGGTGAAAAAGACTCGCACGCTGTTTACTATCTTCAGCAACAAGGCGTGACACGCCTTGATATCGTTAACTACATCAGTCACGGTATCAGAAAAGACCAGGTGGATGCACCCAAGGCAAGCGAGCCTAGTGCTGAGGGTGAAGAGTTTGGCGCTGCTGGTAAAGACAGCCCGCTTGAGCAGTACACACAAAATCTCAACGTGCTAGCCAAGCAAGGACGCATTGATCCATTGATCGGTCGTGAAGGTGAAGTTGAGAGAGTGATCCAGGTTTTATGTCGTCGCAGAAAAAACAATCCTTTGCTAGTTGGTGAGGCGGGCGTGGGTAAAACCGCCATTGCTGAGGGCTTGGCTTGGAGAATCACTCAAAACGATGTGCCAGAGGTGTTAGCTAAGGCCACTGTTTATTCACTAGACATGGGCTCCTTATTGGCTGGTACAAAGTACCGTGGCGACTTTGAGCAACGTTTGAAAGGTGTTTTAAAGAACCTTAAAGACAATCCAGATGCCATTCTGTTCATTGACGAAATTCACACGCTGATTGGCGCTGGTGCGGCATCAGGTGGAACATTAGATGCCAGTAATTTATTGAAGCCAGCTTTATCTAGCGGGCAAATGAAATGTATTGGCGCCACTACCTTTAATGAATACCGCGGTATTTTTGAAAAAGATGCGGCGCTTTCTAGGCGCTTTCAGAAGGTCGATGTTTTAGAGCCATCCGTTGATCAAACGGTGCAAATTTTGCGCGGACTCAAAACAAAATTTGAGGAACATCACGGTGTTAAGTACGCTCAAGCAGCTTTGACAGCTGCAGCAGAGTTGTCAGCGCGCTATATCAATGACAGACACCTGCCTGACAAGGCAATTGATGTGATTGATGAGGCTGGAGCTGCGCAACGCATCTTGCCAAAATCAAAACAAAAGAAAACGATTGGTCGCCAAGAGGTTGAAGACATTGTGGCGAAGATTGCGCGTATCCCGCCGCAGTCAGTGTCTGTGGATGATCGCAGCAAGTTACAAACCCTTGACCGCGATTTAAAGAGTGTTGTATTTGGTCAAGAGCCTGCCATTGAAGCATTGGCATCAGCCATCAAAATGTCGAGAGCCGGTTTGGGCAAAGATGACAAACCAATTGGTTCTTTCTTGTTCTCTGGCCCAACGGGTGTTGGTAAGACAGAAGTAGCCAAGCAATTAGCCTTCATCATGGGCATTGAGTTGGTTCGTTTTGACATGTCTGAGTACATGGAGCGCCATGCAGTGAGTCGCATGATTGGGGCGCCTCCAGGATATGTTGGCTTTGATCAGGGTGGTTTGTTAACTGAAGCAGTCAATAAGAAGCCTCATTGCGTCTTATTGCTTGATGAGATTGAAAAAGCTCACCCAGATATTTTCAACATTCTGTTGCAAGTCATGGATCACGGCACATTGACTGATAACAATGGTCGCAAAGCTGACTTTAGAAATGTCATCATCATCATGACCACCAACGCTGGTGCTGAAGCCATGCAAAAGTCCACTATTGGATTCACCACTGTGCGTCAAGCAGGTGATGAAATGGGCGACATTAAGCGCACCTTCACTCCAGAGTTCCGCAATCGTTTAGATGCCATCGTTAGCTTCAAGGCCTTGGATGAAAGCATTATTTTGCGGGTGGTTGATAAGTTCTTGATGCAACTTGAAGAGCAGTTGCATGAGAAGAAAGTGGATGCTAGCTTCACTGAAAATCTGAGAACTTATTTGGCAAAACATGGATTTGACCCACTGATGGGCGCAAGACCAATGCAAAGACTCATTCAAGATTTGGTGCGCAAAGCACTTGCAGATGAATTGCTATTTGGAAAATTGGTTCATGGCGGTCATGTGGTTGTTGACGTGGATGCCGATGAGAAAATTATTCTTGATTTTGATGCGCCCGTTAGACCTGCCGTTAAAAAAGCTTCAGCAGGTCGTGAGGTTCAAGAAATTTAAGCAAAAAGCAGGGCTTAATTGATTGCTTGATTAAGCTCTGCCAGTACTTCCAAATCCGCCGGCGCCTCTATCGCTGGCACTGAACTCTGTGACTTCGGCCCACTCAACTTGAGCAACTGGAACAATCACCAACTGCGCAAGACGTTCCATTGGCTCAAGCTTGAAAGCAGTTTGACCGCGATTCCATGTGCTCACCATCAGTTGTCCTTGGTAGTCTGAGTCAATCAGTCCCACAAGATTGCCCAGTACGATGCCATGCTTGTGACCTAAGCCAGATCTTGGCAAGATCAGAGCAGCATAAGCAGGATCATCCAAAAAAATAGATAAACCAGTGGGGACTAAAACTGTTTGACCTGGTTCGATGACGATGGTTTCGTCTAGGCAGGCCCTTAAGTCAAGGCCAGCACTGCCGCTCGTTGCGTATTGCGGCAGGTTGTTTCTCATGCGTTCATCAAGAATTTTGACTTGTAGTTTTTTCATATCTTATTGGACTAAATTTTTGTGGAAACGAGTTGAATAATTTCGCGAGATAAAGCAATTTTGCCCTGCTTATTGGTTTTGGTCGACCCTTTTTCTTCAACAATTAATAATTGATTGTCATCAAGACCAAAGGTATCGGGCCCAAGATTAGCTAAAAGCATCGGAATATTTTTCTTGATGCGCTTTTCTTCGGCGTGCTTTTCTAAATCATGGGTCTCGGCTGCGAACCCAACGCAGTAAGGCTTCTTGCCAGAAGATTTTTTGGAAACTTCAGCCAAGATGTCAGGATTTAATTCAAACTCCAGTGTTGGATTAGTGCTGGTAGATTTTTTAATCTTTTGCGCGGATGTATTCTTGACTGACCAATCTGCCACAGCAGCAACAGCAAAGAAAATATCGCTATCAAGATGGTTCATCACCGCTGCGTGCATATCTTTTGCGCTGACAACATCGGTGCGCTTGATCTTTCCAGTGAATTCAAGTGGGGTTACCAAATGACAAGACCCTGCGATCAATTGAACTTCAGCACCAGCCTCTACAGCGGCTCTGGCTAATGCAAAGCCCATTTTTCCGGAGCTTTTATTGGTGATGCCTCTGACAGGATCAATGGCCTCGTATGTTGGACCGGCAGTGATTAATACTTTTTTACCTGCTAGTACTTTTTTTTGGAAAAAAGCGATGATGCCTTCAAGGATTTCTGCAGCTTCTAGCATGCGACCCATGCCATTTTCGCCACAAGCTTGTGTGCCGCTGGTAGGACCAAGGACAGTGATGCCATCAGCTTGCAGTTGTTGCATATTTCTTTGGGTGGCTGCGTTTTCCCACATCTGCTTATTCATCGCAGGCACAACAATCAAGGGACACTCTTTGGCCAAACAAGTGGCGCTGACAAGATCGTTTGCTAAGCCATGTGAAATTTTTGCCAGCAAGTCTGCACTTGCAGGGACAGCCACAATGACATCAGCTTTTCTGGAAAGCTCGATATGAGCCATGTTGTTAGAAATGCGCGCATCCCATTGATCTGTGAAGACCTGATTGCCAGTGAGTGCCTGCATGGTCACAGGCGTCATGAATTTAGTGGCAGCTTCACTCATGATCACCTGTACTGTCGCGCCTTCTTGTATGAGGGAGCGTGCTAACTCAGCCACTTTAAACGCGGCAATACCGCCTGACATGGTCAGAAGGATATGTTTGCCTTGAAGTGAGCTCATGAGCTATTTACCTTGAATTATTTATTGACGCGCTTAATTTC
>CAMBJN010000108.1 GCA_945867755.1 Polynucleobacter meluiroseus | reverse complement strand
ATTCATAAACAAGGGGTATTCCGTTAGGAATATTGATTTCCATGATTTCTGAATCAGATACGTCGTCTAGGTACTTTACTAGGGAACGAATACTATTGCCATGAGCTGCGATTAAAACTCTCTTCCCGGAGCGCAAAGCTGGGGCAATTGATTCCTCCCAGAGAGGCAAAACTCGGGCAACATTGTCTTTTAGGCATTCACCCAAGGGAATGTCCTCTTTTTTGAGTTTTGAGTAGCGAGGATCGTTAAATGATGCATTTGGATCGTTAGGATCGAGCAAAGGAGGTCTTACATCGTAAGATCTTCTCCAAATGTGAACCTGCTCATCGCCATACTTGGCAGCCGTCTCAGCCTTGTTTAAGCCTGCCAGGGCGCCATAATGACGCTCATTTAAGCGCCAGCTGTGCACCACTGGAAGCCAAAGCCTGTCCATGGATTCTTGGACATGCCAAAGGGTTCTAATAGCCCTTTTGAGCACAGATGTGTAAGCAATGTCAAAATCATACCCGGCAGCCTTTAAACTCTCTCCAGCTTGAATAGCTTGCTGGATGCCGGTAGGGGTTAAATCAACATCTACCCAGCCGGTAAATCGGTTTTCTAGGTTCCACTGGGATTCGCCATGGCGGATAAGTACGAGTTGTTTCATGTTCACATTCTATAATTTACTAATGGACTTCTTAACAAATACAAATAATTTATTACTTCTTGCCACCCTGCTTACATCAGGATTGGCCTTGGCATTGCCCCAGATCTTGGGGCGCCTCAACAAACAGCTGCTCAGTGTGCATGAGTCTGTGCAATGGATTAATCAGCGTCAAGCGCAGATTCTTGATATCCGCGAGGCCAATGAATACAAAGCAGGCCACATTCCAAATTCTAAGCATTTGCCACTTTCAGAGCTTGATTCAGGCTTAAAACAAGCAAAAATTGATAGCAATAAGCCTATCATTTTAGTTTGTTTGAGCGGAAATAAAGCAAATACCGCCCTTGCAAAGCTTAAAAAAGCGGGTTGTAAAGAGGTGATGAGCTTAGAAGGTGGGATTTCTGCTTGGAATCAGGCGGGCATGCCACTCATTAAAAAAAAGTAAATCATGACAACAATTACCATGTACAGCACCAGAGTGTGCCCATATTGCATCATGGCTGAGAGATTGCTGGTTTCGAAGGGTGTTGAAATCACTGAAAAAATCTTGATTGATGTTGATCCGGTTCGCCGTGAAGAAATGATGACCAGAACTGGGCGCCGCACTGTGCCTCAGATTTTTATAGGTGAAACACATGTTGGTGGTTTTGATGATCTATCAGCATTGGACAAAGCAGGTAAATTAGACCCCTTATTAGCAATTAAATAGGAAAAATATGACAGAAGCAGTTAACAATGAAATGGGCCAAGACCCAAGCTTTCAAATTCAACGCGTGTATTTAAAAGACATTTCTTTGGAGCAACCCAATGCCCCAGAAATTTTATTAAATCAAGGTGAGCCAAAATTAGAAGTTCAAGTTGATATTCAAGCTAATCAATTGGACGATGTCAATTTTCACGTTACTTTAATTGGTAGTGTGACAACCAAGGTTGATGACAAGGTGCTCTTTTTGGTAGAGGCTCAGCAATCAGGTATTTTTGAGATTCGTAATATGCCTGAAGAACAAATGAGTCCTTTATTGGCAATCGCTTGCCCAACTATTTTGTTCCCATATTTGCGTGCAAATATTGCGGACATGATTAGTCGCGCAGGATTTCAGCCTGTTCATTTGGCTGAAATTAATTTCCATGCTTTGTATGAGCAACGCATGGCGCAGGGCGGTCAAGCGGAAGCTTCAAACGACAGCGGAATTATTCTGCCTAGCTAATGAAGCACATTTATTTTCTTGGGGCGGGTGCATGGGGAACCGCTATGGCCATGCATGCCTCAAAAAATAAAAAAGGACTTCCAGTTACCTTGTGGAGTCGGTCTGCCGAACTTGCTGAAAGTATTCGAGCAACGGGCTCTAATCAACAGTATCTTCAAGATATTCGATTGCCAGCTGAACTTTTAATCAGCAGCGATTGGAATCAGTTATTTAAAAATTGTCTTGAAGAAGATTTATTGTTGATTGCAACCCCTGTTTCTGGTCTAAAGGAAACGGTTAATCAATTACTGCAACTTCAGCAGACCCCTAAAAATTGGGTTTGGTTGTGTAAGGGCTTGGAACCAAAAACTTCATTGATGCCACATCAAGTCATTGCAAGGGAGTTGAATCTTGGCTCCGCCAATGACAGAGGCATCAGAACTGCAGTTCTGTCAGGCCCAAGTTTTGCTTCAGAGGTTGCAAAAGGCTTGCCTTGCGCGTTGACTGTTGCAAGTGATTCAAATGATTTAATTGTTTTGGTTCAAGATGCTTTGCACCATGGCAACATGCGCATTTATGGCAGTAACGATATCGTTGGCGTTGAGCTGGGTGGTGCCATCAAAAATGTTTTAGCTATTGCAACAGGTATAGGCGATGGCTTGGGCTTAGGTTTAAATGCCAGAGCTGCGTTATTAACTCGTGGCTTATCGGAGATGATGCGTTTAATAACAGCCATGGGCGGTAAATCTGAAACAGCCATGGGTTTGACTGGCCTTGGAGATTTAATTTTGACTGCGACCGGTGACTTATCAAGAAATCGACGTGTCGGTCTTCAGTTGGCCACAGGAAAAAAATTACCAGAAATACTCGGTCATCTGGGGCATGTTGCAGAGGGCGTGCTTTGCGCTCAAGCGGTCAGTGATCTTGCAAAATCCAAGGGCATTGAAATGCCTATCACTCACATGGTATGTGAGGTGTTGTTCAAAGAATTGGATGCAGCGACGGCGGTTAAATTATTGATGGGTAGAGACGCCAAGTCTGAGGCGTAATTATTTATTCGCCGCCCTTGAAGTCCATTTGACGCCAAGCTTCGTACACCATTACTGCCACAGCATTCGATAAATTCAAGCTGCGACTTTTTGCTCTCATTGGCAATCTTAAGCATCTTTCAGGCAAAAAATGGTTTCTCACATCTTGAGTCAGGCCTTTTGTTTCAGATCCAAAAATTAAAAAATCATTCTCTAAAAACTTAGCTTGCGCTAAAGTCGCAGTGCCTTTTGTTGTGATTGCGAACATCCTATCTTGAGGAGGATTTTCTTGCCGAATAAAATCTTGCCAACTTTCATGAATCTTCATGTTGGCGTATTCGTGATAATCCAAGCCTGCCCGCTTCATGCTTTTATCCTCAAGAGGAAAGCCCAGCGGCTTGACCAAATGAAGCTGCGCACCAGTATTGGCACACAGGCGAATGATGTTGCCCGTGTTGGGCGGAATTTCTGGCTCGACAAGAACAATATTTAGCATGGTGATTTAGTGGGCGTTCTAAGAATGACCCAATTATGAACACTTTGAGCTCCAAAATCTTTAAGTAATTGCGCAATCACACTCAAAGTTGCCCCAGTCGTCATGACATCATCAATTAAAACAATGTTTTTATTTTTAATGAGGCTAATATTTTTGGGAATGATTGAGAAAACATTGTTTAAGCGATGGGCCCGCTCTTGTTTGCTGGCTGATGCTTGATCGCCTTCAACGTGAATTCTCTGCAGTACTTTCCAATGACTTTTAATTCGAAGTTTTTTTGAAAATATTTTGCAAAGTTCCCACGATTGATTAAAGCCTCTTTGATGAAGTTTTTCTTGGCTAAGCGGTATAGGCAGTATCCAATCGACCACTTGGCCGTTTTGCAGTCTTCCTGGATGAATATCCAGCCAAGCATCTAGAAGTCCATGAGCAATCGCAATTTGATGTTGGTATTTATAGGAGTGAATTGCTTCCGTTAAAAATCCGCCATAACTGTCAAGGCAAAGTGTTGCATCAAAAGCCGGCCGTTTTTTCAGGCAATCCATACACAAAGAATTTTTTTCGTGGGGTGCTATTGGCAGGGCGCACTGAGCACATCGATTTATCTGGAAGTCTTTTAGTCGTTTACGACACTTTTGGCATATCGTTGCCGTTTGAAACTCCTGGCACCCAATACAGGAAGTAGGCAGAAGTAAATACATGTCAGGCTCAGTATACTGATGCCTTATGCCCACACCATCAGCAGTGCCAAGTGCAGCTTCAAGAACTATTCCTGAATTTCTAGCCCTAGAAGTTGCGCAGCGCATGGCTGAAAAGCTAGAGGTTGTGCGTTTGCAACCGAAAAAAATTGGCCACCTTGGCGAATTAAACCTATCAGTTTTAGCTTCCTATTACCCTGAGTCTGATCATCATTGTTTTGATTCTAGATTTTCTTCAAACGCTCTTGCGCAGTTATTTAAAAAAATTACGCGCCAACATTTCTACAAGTACCAAGCGCCATCAGACATTGGAGCTGCTGATTTTGATTTGATTTGGTCAAACTTGGAGTTGCATCTTCGAGGTGAACCTGAGGTACTCATGAAACGCTGGAGAAGCAGGCTGAAGCCTGAAGGCTTGTTGATGTTCAGCTATCTTGGCCCAGATACAGGCAAAGAGCTTGCAAAGCTTTTTCGCAATGATTGTTTACTCAAGAATGCAGGCAGTTTGGACATGCATGATGTGGGTGATGGATTGATCCAGGCTGGCTTTTCTGAGCCGGTGATGGACATGGAGTACCTGACTTTGTCCTATGATGACCCTCATTTATTGTGCAAAGAGGCGTTTAATTTGGGATTATTAACTTCCCCTGAGTCAGTAGAGCATTTGATTCAAACGGAATTGAAGTTGACCATTACGCTCGAGGTTGTCTACGGGCACGCATGGGCACCCGATGCCTTGCTGTCTCAAAAGAAAGCTGGAATAACAACCATCAGCCCCGATCAAATTGTTAGGCCTAAAAAATAAGTAAGCAAGCGCACACATACGTTAATGTCTAATAACCCTAGTGTAAATGTATAGATTCCTTAGTAATTTATTGCGCTAAATCAAATTACAAATATAATTGAAAGATATCAAGTGCATTGCCGATAATGCGGTGCAATAGATTCAAGAATTTATTAAATGGGAACGAACATGAAACATCGCACATCACTGGTCGGTTTGCTATTTGGTTTAGTGGGCTCGCTTTACGCTAATTTTGCATTAGCTATCA
>CAMBJN010000107.1 GCA_945867755.1 Polynucleobacter meluiroseus | reverse complement strand
CCATTTTTGAAAAATTCTTGGGTCTGAAGAGCGGGCTTGCCTTTTAATCTAACGCCATGAGGAGCATAAGGAGTGGGCTCTGCTGCATAACGCCCGCCAAGATCATTTAAAACGCCTAGAAGGTCTTCCCTTTGAGTTTTGATGGTGTTGACGCGCAAATCTAAAAAAGCTGCCTTGAGCATCGCCTCAGCCAGTGGCAAGCATTCATCTTTAGGAACAGATGATCCCAGGGCACTCCAGATCCACTCAGGCAAATTGACTCGAGTTAAAGGGGCCAAGGTATTTCTTTCGATGGTTCCAAAGCGTTGCAACCAATCGATTTCATTGGGATGCACCACAAATGCCAAGTCAGCCAATGCGCTTTCAGCACGATTACCTGAACCCAAACCGCTTTCAATCATGGTGATCAACAAAGACAAGAGTGCCAAACGTCTGGCCAAGGGGCCTGCGCCGCTCTCAGCAAATTGTGAGATTTCAGTTTTTCGACGCAAGAATGCAAATGAAGCCTCAGCAATTAATGCCCTATCCCTATTGCCTAAGCGCGGATTGGCGCGAAAATATCTACTCACCACCATGTCAGCTGGATGAGCAAACTTCATCAATTCAGTGATGACGATTCCGAGGTGCTCAACGTGTTGTGGGAGTGTTTTTGCCCTTGCTGCAATGGCTTTTTGATCAGTGGTCATTAATTATTTATCCGTAGAGGTGAGCATTTGAAGCTCAGGAGGGCTCACTAAAACTCGATTGTTGCTAATACTTAAGCGATTATCAATGAACCAGCGTACGGCGCGTGGATAAATAAGATGTTCCTGCTTTAAAACTCTTTTGGCTAATAGGTCTGGGGTGTCATCCGTAAATACCGGAACACTTGCCTGAATCACCATAGGCCCATGATCTAGGGCCTCTGTCACAAAATGAACCGTGGCACCATGTTCCTTCACACCAGCTTTCAAAGCCTGCTCATGAGTCTGTAAACCTGGGAACAAAGGCAGCAAAGAAGGGTGAATATTTAACAAGCGGCCCTCATAATGCTTCACAAAGCCACCAGTCAAAATACGCATAAATCCAGCCAAAACGAGCAAATCAGGGGAATATGAATCAATTAACTTGATTAATTCAGCGTCAAAACTGGCTCGGTCTTTAAATTTAGAATGATCCAGGACTTCTGTCTGAATACCTTGAGACCCAGCAAAATCAAGGCCTCCAGAATTGGGACGGTTAGAAATAACCGCTGCAATTTTAGCCGGCCAAGCCTCTTTTTGGGCAGCATGAACAATGGCCTCCATATTGGAGCCACGGCCAGAAATAAGAATAACAATTGAAGTCATGCCCGCCAATATAATTCATACCTTAACGTGAAGGTAATTAGAGGCATCCCTCCCGCAACTAATTGGACCCCCTGCGCCCTGACCATCGGCAATTTTGATGGTGTGCATCGGGGGCACCAGGCTTTGTTAAAAAAATTAGTAATAAAGGCAAAGGCGCTTCAAGTGCAATCATGTGTGATGACATTTGAGCCCCACCCAATTGAATACTTTGCGCCCGAAAAAGCTCCGGCAAGAATTTTAGGCTTGAGAGACAAATTAGAAGCTTTGGCAGAAATCGGCATTGATCAAGTGTTGGTGATTCACTTCAATCAAGCATTTGCCAATTTGAGTCCCGAGGCTTTTGTTAAAGATATCTTGGTTGATGGTTTACAGGTGAAGTCCATTTTGATTGGCGATGACTTTCATTATGGTGCCAAGCGCGCAGGTAATTTTTCTGACTTACAAACTGCTGGTAAGCAATTCGGATTCTCAGTTGAGAGCATGGAAACTTTGGTTGAAGATAAAGAAAGAATTTCTAGTTCCGCCATCAGGCTGGCACTTCAGAATGGACAGATGGATCGAGCGCAACAATTACTCGGTCGCCCTTACATGTTGAGCGGCCACGTATTGCATGGTCAAAAGCTTGGCAGAACACTTGGCTTTCCAACCTTGAACTTGGCTGTGGCCAACAGACTTCACAAAAGAAAGCCGGCAGCCCAAGGTATTTTTATCGCACAAGTCCACGGCTTAAGCGACAATCCACTACCTGCTGTTGCAAGCCTTGGGCAAAGACCCACGGTGGATGATTCAGGAAGATATTTACTGGAAGTTCACATCTTTAATTTTCACCAGGAAGTTTATGGAAAATTACTGCGCGTTGAGCTTCTTAAGAAAATAAGAAACGAAGAAAAATACAACGATTTAGAAACGCTTAAAACCGCTATCAATAACGATGCAGTAGCAGCAAAAAATTACTTTGAAATAAATGACCATGTCTGATAAAAAAAATTCTTACCCCGTTAACTTACTCGACACGACATTTCCGATGCGCGGCGACTTACCCAAGCGCGAACCTATTTGGGTAAAAGAATGGCAAGAGAAAAAAATCTATCAAAAAATTCGTGAAGCAAGAGCCGGTAAGAAAACATTTATCTTGCATGATGGGCCTCCCTATGCAAACGGTGATATTCACATCGGACACGCTGTTAATAAAATTCTGAAGGACATGATTGTCAAAGCCAAGGGCTTTGCTGGCTTTGATGCAAAGTATGTTCCTGGTTGGGATTGTCACGGTATGCCAATTGAAATTCAAATTGAAAAACAATTTGGCAAACACCTACCAACTGCAGAGGTTCAAGAAAAAGCCAGAGCCTATGCAAAAGTCCAAATCGCAAAACAAAAACAAGATTTTGAGCGTTTGGGCGTTCTTGGTGATTGGCAAAACCCATACCTCACGATGGACTTCAAGAACGAAGCCGATGAAATTCGTGCACTTGGAAAAATTCTCGAGGATGGTTATGTCTACCGTGGATTAAAGCCAGTGAATTGGTGCTTTGATTGCGGCTCTGCTTTGGCTGAGGCTGAAGTTGAATACCAAGACAAAGAAGATTTTGCTGTGGATGTGGGGTTTGCATTCCCGAGCGATCAATTGCCAGCAATCGCTAAAGCATTTTCATTGAGCCAACTACCAAAGTCAGAAGGTATGGCGGTGATCTGGACCACCACACCTTGGACCATTCCATCCAATCAAGCGCTGAACGTTCACCCTGAGATTGACTATGCTTTGGTGGATACAGCAAGAGGTTTACTGATTCTTGCCAAAGATCGTACCGAAGCTTGTTTAAAAGAATATGAGCTTGAAGGGCAAGTGATTGCCACTTGTAAAGGTCAAGCACTGGCAGGCTTGGAGTTTCATCATCCATTGAGTAAAGCACACGAAGGCTTTGATCGTCGCTCACCGATTTACTTGGCTGAATATGTGACGATTGATAGTGGCACAGGCATGGTTCACTGTGCACCCGCTTATGGTGAAGAAGACTTTAAATCTTGCAAAACTCATGGCTTGAAAGATCAAGATATTTTGAACCCAGTGATGGGTGATGGTGTTTACGCATCATGGCTACCACTATTTGCAGGTCTCACCATTTGGAAAGCCAACCCACAAATTGTTGAAGCACTTCAACAAGCAGGCTCACTTCTAAAATCAGCAAAACTCAAACATTCCTACATGCACTGCTGGAGACACAAAACACCCGTTGTTTATCGAGCAACCGCGCAATGGTTTGCTAGCATGGATAAAAAAGTTACCTCAGGTAAGAGCCTTAGAGAAACGGCCCTTGAGGGCATTGAAACAACTGAGTTTTACCCAGCATGGGGTAAACAACGCTTGCGCAATATGATCGCCAATCGCCCAGATTGGACGCTGTCAAGACAGCGTCAATGGGGTGTGCCAATGGCATTCCTAATCCACAAGGAAAGTGGTCAGCTTCATCCTCGCACACCTGAGTTGCTAGAGATCATTGCCAAACGCGTAGAAAAAGAAGGTATCGAAGCATGGCAATCGATTGAGCTCAAAGAACTCATCGGCGATGAGGCTGCGATGTATGAAAAGAATAAAGACACCTTAGATGTCTGGTTCGATTCAGGCACCACTCACTGGCATGTGATTCGTGGCTCTCATGCAGCCACCTTGGGAGATGCTTCTAGAAATAGTCCTGGCGAGCGCTGGGCTGATTTGTATCTTGAGGGATCAGATCAACACCGTGGCTGGTTCCACTCGTCTCTTCTCACTGGCGCCATGCTTGATGGTAAGCCACCGTACAAAGCACTATTGACTCATGGCTTCACAGTCGATGGTCAAGGTAGAAAAATGAGCAAGTCTGTTGGTAACGTGATTGCCCCGCAAGAAGTTGCTGACAAAATGGGTGCCGAGATCATTCGCTTATGGGCCGCCTCTACAGATTACTCAGGTGAAATGACTATTTCTGATGAAATCTTAAAGCGTGTGGTTGAAAGCTATCGCCGGATTCGCAACACCCTGAGATTTTTATTGGCCAATCTTTCTGATTTTGATATTGACCAACACCGCATGGAAGTGAGCGATTGCTTAGAGCTTGATCGCTACGCTCTAGCAGTCACTGAAGAAATGCAAAAAGAATTGATGGCTCACTACGATCGTTATGAATTTCATCCAGCAGTATCAAGATTGATGACCTTCTGCTCAGAAGACATGGGTGGCTTCTACCTAGACATCATCAAGGATCGTTTATATACATTGGATGCGAATGCCCCAGCGCGTCGCTCTGCTCAAAATGCACTGTTCCACATCACACAATCATTCTTGCGTTTAAGCGCACCATTTTTATCATTCACAGCCGAAGAAGTTTGGGGCATTTTTTCTCACAAGACTAAGAGCAAAGACACAATCTTTACAGAAGAGTTTTATCAATTGCCAAAGATCAATGACGGCAGCGCACTAATTACTAAGTGGGATCGTATTCGTGCGATGCGCTCAGACATCACCAAAGCGATTGAATTTGAGCGCGAAGCCGGGAATGTTGGCTCTTCTTTGCAGGCCGAGCTTCAAATTGAAGCGCCTGTAACTGATGCAGCGCTTTTGAAATCACTTGGCGATGACTTAAAGTTCATCACCATCACCTCAAGCGTGAACGTGACAGAAAATTCTTCTCTTAAAGAAATTAAAGTCACGGTCAAGTCATCAACTCATCAAAAATGTGGTCGATGCTGGCATTACAGAGATGATGTTGGGCATGATGCCAAACATCCGACTTTATGTGGGCGCTGC
>CAMBJN010000106.1 GCA_945867755.1 Polynucleobacter meluiroseus | reverse complement strand
TTAAGGTGTCCCTAGATGACTAATCATAGAGCTTGTTCATAAAGAGTGTTTAAGGTGTTACATTTGATAAATATTTCGAATTAATCATCAAGGAATCGCTATGACTTTACGAAAAATCAGCTTAAGCTTTTTAACAGCTTCACTGCTTGGATTATCTTCATTAGTCATGGCTCAATATGACTACCCAGCTGATCCTGTCGCAGCTGGTGCCATTACAAGTGAACGCGGTCAAATTTATAGCGCCATTGTGACAAAGATTGATGCCAAAAATCGTGTGGTCACTTTTAAGAACAAGGATCGTGAATTAGATATCGTTGCAGGTCCAGAGGTGAAGAACTTTGCTCAGATCAAAGTCGGTGATCGTTTGGATGTTCAATATGCTTTAGCTGTGGCCATTGAATTAGTTAAAACGAAGAACAATGATGTTCGCGGTCGCGAAGTGACTTCTGATACTCAAACTGTTAAAGCGGTTGATAAGCCTGGCAGGGTTAAAACTAATATTGTTAAGACAACAGCCAGCGTTGTGGCCATTGATCAAAAGAAACAAATCGTGTCACTTAAGGGCCCTAAGGACAATGTGGTGGATGTAAAGGTTGAGAATCCAACATTACTAAAAGGAATTACCGTTAAGGATTCGGTATTTGTGACTTACGCTGAAGCAGTGGCTACTGTGATGAGCGCGCCTAAGAAGTAAATTAAACAATAGCTACTATATATTTAATGGCTATTCGGGTTACTCGGCGAGTTTTCGACCATCAAATGGAAGCCCAGTTATTTTCTAGTACAATAATTGGCTTAGCTGATATGGAACTTAATGTCAGATATGCCCTGGTGGTGGAATGGTAGACACGCCGGTCTTAGAAGCCGGTGCCGCGAGGCGTGAGAGTTCGAGTCTCTCCTGGGGCACCAAATCAAAAAGCTTGTTTCTGTCAAAAGAAGCGAGCTTTTTCATTTATGGTGCCTTTCATTGTTTTATGGACTTTTTTACTGGCAGATGTCTTCAATGTCCTTTTGAATGATCTTCAAACCCGCTTTCAGAATCGCGTCATAACGGTTGCGCTCTACTTTGATGGTCTCAGGGGTCCAGGAGTAAAAACCCTGCGAGGTTTTCATACCGTAATGATTGTTTTTAACTTTGTCTGTCAAACATTTGGCGGGTGTTGCATCGTTGCACAAAGATGGATAAATGCTGGCGCCTGCTGCTGTGTGAATTTCAACACCTGCATGATCGCGTTGCATCACAGGGCCTGCTGCCAAATACCTGAACCCAAACCCAAACCGCACAGCGTTATCAATATCTTCTGCAGTGGCAATGCCTTGATCGATCATTGAGAAAGCCTCGCGAGACATAGCGTGCTGCAAGCGATTGGCCAAGAAGCCAGGCAAGTCTTTATTGACTCTGACTGGCACCATCAGGCAACGCGTCATGATCTGAAATAAATCATCCATCACCGCTTGGCTGGTCTTCTCACCTTTGATGACCTCAACACAAGGCACCAAATGGGCTGGCATAAAGAAATGCAAGCCAATCATGCGGCCGGTGGTCTTTAAGCCTTCCGCAATTTGACTAATTGGAAAGCTCGAGCTGTTACTCGCCAAGATGGTATGCGCTGGCGCCAGTTGGTCTAATTGTTTGAACAACTCCTGTTTGAGTGGTAATTTTTCTGGAATACATTCCACCACCAAATCAACGCTTGGCCAAGCCACATCATTGAGGCCTGCATGAACCGTGACAGGATGATTTGGTTTGGCATAACCGAGTTCTTTGATTTGAAATTCAAAATACTGAGGAAGAAATACGCGGCGCTCTGGGCCCGCTTCAATGATTTCTACAGCGTAACCGCCTCTTAAAAAAACAAGTCCCACGTCGGCACCCATGGTGCCGCCACCCACGATCACCACTTTTTTATTTGTTGTCATATTTGCCTCGATTGTTTTTATTTAATTTTTTATAAAACTCTGTATGAATTTTGCCTCTGAAATGTAAACTAGTTTTCAGCATTTTCAGGGTTATTTATCACTGGTGCACTGCCCAAAAACAGGGCATTTTCTTATTTAAAAGCAATTGACTAGTGATAACCCTAGGTAATCCGTAAAACATGAAGCAAAAAGAAAAAAATAGTGCTAAATTTTGAGAACGGTATTTAATACTTATGAACAACAAAGCGGAGACAAGAGAATGAAAATTGCAAAACTATTGGCTGTACTTCTATTTAGCTCGGCAAGTATTGCGAGCGCACAAAATATTTCTATAGGTACTGGCGGCACAGGTGGCGTTTACTACCCAATGGGCGGTGGTTTAGCTTCTGTACTTTCTAAGCATGTACCTGGCATGCAGGCAACCGCTGAAGTAACTGGTGGTTCAGTTGACAACATTAACTTGATTGGGACTGGCAAGCCATATGTGGGCTTCTCAATGGCTGATGCTGCCAAGGATGCTATCGAAGGTAAAGACAAGTTCACAAACAAAAAAGTTGAACTTCGCACTTTATTGGTTCTCTACCCTAACCGCATGCACGTTGTGACTACAGAAGCCAGTGGTATCAAAACCATGAAAGATCTCAAAGGCAAGCGCGTCAGCACAGGTTCACCTGGCAGCGCAACTGAAGTGATGGCTTTCCGCTTGATCGAAGCAGCTGGCCTAGATAAAGACAAAGATGTGAAACGTGAGCGTTTAAGCGTTGCTGAATCAGTGAATGCAGTCAAAGATCGCAAGATCGATGCATTCTTCTGGGTTGGCGGTCTTCCAACAGCTGGTGTGACTGACTTAGCAAATACACCAGGCACCAAGATTGTGATGGTCGATAACGCCGCTGAAGTAACTGCCATGAACAAGAAGTATGGCAATCTTTACTACACTGACACAATCGCTAAGAGTGTTTATTCAGGTATGGCCAAAGACAATCAAGTATCTGCTGTAGCCAATATTTTGGTTGTGAATGCCTCAATGCCAGATGATCAGGCTTTTAAGATCGTCAAAGCTGTTTTTGATCATCAAAAAGAGTTGATTGCGACACACGCTGAATATGCCAACATCAATATGGCCAGCCAGAAGCCAGGCAACAGCTCAGTACCGTTCCATCCAGGCGCAGTGAAGTACTTGAAAGAACGCGGCGCTAAGTTTTAAAAATAAATTAAAAAAATAATAATAAAAACTACCCAAGCGTTCCTTGGGTAGTTTTACATTGAGCGAGACAACCATGATTCAAGATCAAACCCCTGCATTGGATGAAAAAACCAAACGGGAAGTAGAGTCATTGATTCGTCAAGAAGAAGGCGATTCTCATGAGTACAAAGGCTTTTTAGCCATCTTCTTAACTTTGGCTGCAGTGGCCATGTCACTGTTTCACTTGTATGCGGCTTACTCGATTGTGCCAACACTGCAACTCCGAGTGGTGCACGTTGGTTTTGTTTTGGCTATTTTATTTTTGTCATTCCCAATCGCAGCTAAATTTAAAAATCGACTGATGATTTGGGACATCGTTCTTGCAGGCCTAGCCATTGCAACCGCTTTTTATATCTTGCAAGGTGGTGATGATTTAGCGGATAGAAATACCGCCCCACTTCAACTGGATATTATTTTCGGTGTCATTTTTATTATTTTGATTCTTGAGGGTGTTCGTCGCACCAACGGCTTGATTTTGTTATCGGTCACCTTGTTATTTTTATCCTACGCATTATTTGGCAATTACTTACCAGCTCCATGGACACACAAAGGTTATGAGGTGTCACGTTTGGTGGGCTATATGTACATGACCCTAGAAGGCGTATTTGGCACAGCGGTGGATGTTTCAGCAACCTTGATCATTCTATTTACCATCTTTGGTGCTTTTTTACAGTTCACCAACGCAGGTAAATTTTTCATCGACTTTGCTTTCAGCGCCATGGGTGGTAAATCTTCTGGTGTGGGTAGAACAATTGTTCTTTCCTCATTTTTATTAGGTGGTCCATCAGGTTCTGGTGTGGCCACAACGGTCACCGTTGGCACGGTAGCTGCGCCAATGTTGGATAAGGTTGGTTACGATAAGAATGCAGCCGGCGGTCTTTTGGCGGCGGGCGGATTGGGTGCAATCATTTCACCACCAGTCTTAGGTGCTGCAGCTTTCTTGATTGCTGACTTTTTAAAGATTTCTTACTTAGATGTTTTGTTGATGGCGTGTATTCCAACCATCCTTTTTTACCTTGGCTTGTTTGTGATGGTGGAAATTGATGTCAAAAAATACAATATGGCCGCCATTAAGATTGATAAGGTTGATACCGCTTGGAATTTAGCGAAGAAGTATTGGTACCACTTCTTCTCTTTGATTTCGATCGTGGTGTTCATGCTGATGGGCTTCTCACCGGTGATGTCAGTATTTTGGGCCACAGTGCTTTCAGCTTTGACCAGTATGTTGAGATCTGATACAGCCATCCTGCCTTACGATCTTTTCAGCGGTAAGCAATCAGTCATCAAGTCTTTTTATGAATCCAACCTGATCAAAGCTTTGGCCAATGGCTCTTCTGGTGTGATCAGCATTGCTGCGACTTGTATTGGTGCTGGTTTGATTGTTGGCACCGTGACTTTGACAGGCTTAGGTCTTAAATTCAGCTCCATCATCATTCAGTTAGCTGATGGTTCATTGTTATTGACGGCCATTTATACGGCGATGATTGTGTGGGTTGTGGGTCTTGCAGTTCCTGTGACTGCTTCTTACATCATTTGTGCCGTGATCACAGCCCCTGCTTTGATTAACTTGGGCGTTCCCGCTTTTGCTGCTCACATGTTCATCTTCTATTACGCTGTTTTGTCTGAGGTATCTCCTCCAACAGCGTTGTCACCATTTGCTGCTGCAGCTATTTGTAAGGGCAATCCATACAAGACCACCTTGCAGAGTTGGAAGTACGTTGCTCCAGCGATTTTGGTGCCCTTCATGTTTGTATTGGATAAGTCTGGCAGCGCCCTCTTATTGATGGGCTCAACCAAGGCCTTGGCCAATGCTGATTGGATGCAAATTGCTTGGGTGAGCTTCACTGCGGCGGCTGGTGTGATCGCCTTGGCTGGTGGATTGCAGGGATGGTTCTTAGCTAAAACCAATATAGTAGAGCGCTGGGTTTTGATATTTGCAGGTGTTGC
>CAMBJN010000105.1 GCA_945867755.1 Polynucleobacter meluiroseus | reverse complement strand
AAGACTCCTGCCACAGCGCCCAATTTGAAGATTCCCAACTGAATTGGTTGCCAATAGGCTCCAATGTAATTGCTTGATTCGTGATAGCTATTGTGAAAACTTCCCAAGGTAAACGATGCAACTGAAGAATAACGATACTCAGCACCAATACCAAAGTTACGAGAGTTAAAGCTTCTCTCGCGATCAAAGTGATAAGACAGCATTCCTGGGTTGAGCCACAGCTCGCTTTGAGCTTCATGCTTGGCGATGCTAAAGAAATCACTTGCGTGCGTCTTGGCTGGTGCAGCAACTGTGCCGAGGGCTGTGGCAAGAAATATCCATTTGATACATTGAATGTATTTAATGCATTTGATCATTCTTAGATAATGCCATAAAGAAAAAAGGGCTTTTCAGCCCTTCTATCTTTGAGTGAGTAAAGATTGATTAAGTCTTACTTGATAAGACCGCAAGCAATTCTTGGGCCTGAGTTACCGGCTGGTTGAGACTTATAGTCATCTGGATCGCGGTGTATCACAACAGATTTTCCAATGATGCCATTTTTACCAGTATCAACAGCTAAGCCGCTGACCTTTGCTGAATACACTGCATTACCATTTGCATCAGATTTGATGTTCGGCATATCTCCAGAGTGATGTGCTCCGCTTCCTGGCATTCCATGAGCTTTTCCATCGAGATTAAAGTGGCCACCTGCACTGGTTGCATCTGGAGCTGAGCAATCACCTTTTTCATGAACATGAAAACCGTGTTCTGCATTGGGTCTTAGACCCGAGATATTTCCAGTAACGAGAATGTGGTGACCTTGTGATACAAAGTTAACAGTGCCCTTTGTGCTAGACCCCGAACGCGACTCCAGAGTTGTTGATGCTTTTTGTCCACTACCGTAGTGCATCGATTGACATCCCGCCAATGGAATAATTGCCGCCAAACCTATTAATAAAGAAATTTTTTTCATATTGATTCCTTTGTAAATAATGACCAATGGAATATTGGTGGAATTATTCTCTCACTTTTAAATGATTAAAAGTCATGCACAAGGGTTTGTACAAGTAAGAACGAGCACTGAAATACTGTGAATTTACGATAAAGAAAATTGATCACAAAAAGCATTTTGAATCGAGAAAAAGTATTGATACTCGGGGTCCAGAATTATGCTGAACTGAGTATCGCCCTAAAATGGTGCGGACGCGAGCCATCAATCGATGCACTTCTTTATTATGGAGGTTTGATAGCAGCCTAAGCTGTTTCTAGAATTGTCTTTCTAAAGCCATCAACCATTTGATCAATTTGTGAGCGAGTTGTTATAAATGGAGGAGCAAACACCAATGAGTCCCCCGGAGCTCTCGTCAGAACTCCATGCTTAAAAGCAAGTGCCTGCGCATTAAAACCACGCTCGCCAATTGCACCTTGTTTTGCTTTTAGCTCTATCCCTGCCGCCAATCCAAAGTTGCGGACACTAATTACTTGATCAAGATCTGCAAGTGAATGAACTGCTTCTTCAAAATAAGGGGTTAATAAATTGACTTGTTCTAAAAGTCCCTCCTCTTCGATTACATCGATCATAGCCAGTGCTGCAGCACAAGATAATGGATGCCCGGAATAGGTATATCCATGCATTAACTCTGCCATATGGCGCGGGCCATACATCAAGGTATCGTGAATCGCTCGACTAACAATAACGCCGCCCAATGGGGAGGCTCCATTTGTTACGGTTTTAGCAAACAGAATCATATCGGGCAGAACATCAAAAGTTGTAGAAGCAAACATGTTCCCGGTTCTACCAAACCCAGTAATTACCTCATCAAAAATCAAAAGTAGTTGATGGCGGTCACAAATTTCACGTATACGCTTAAGATACCCCTTAGGAGGCACCAGAACACCGGTTGAGCATGCAATTGGCTCAATAATTACGGCAGCTATGTTATCTGCACCGTGCAGAGCAATGATTCGATTTTCGAGCTCGTCCGCCATCTCATACCCATGTTCCGGCTGGCCCTTAACAAAAGCCTGGGTTGCAGGCTCCCAAGTTGAACGCAAATGATCAGAACGTAACAATGAAGTGCCAAAGGCATTGCGATTATTAATCATTCCACCAACGGAGATTCCGCCAAAACCCACCCCATGAAAACCACGCTCACGTCCAATAAATAAGTTACGATGACCTTGTCCACGGATACGCCAATAAGCAAGCGCCATTTTCATGGCGGTATCGCATGCCTCAGATCCACTATTTACAAAAAATACTCTATCTAGCTCCTTTGGTGCAATCGATGCAATGCGGTCTGCTAACTTGAATGCGCCTGAATGTCCAACTTGAAAACTTGAAGCAAAATCCAGTGTGTCTATTTGGGCCTTCATAGCTTCAGCTATTTTGGGGTGCCGATGTCCAGCCCCAACACACCATAAGCCAGAGATACCGTCCAAAACAGACTTTCCATCGACCGTTTGGTAAGTAACGCCAGAAGCGGAAGCCAATAACCGAGGAGAAAGTTTAAAGTCCCTGTTGGGAGTAAATGGCATCCAAAAAGCGTCTGCAGATGTCATATCAACTTGGCTTTAATAAAATTTTTGCGGATGAAGTATTGCCTCGATGCAAGTCATCAAAAGCCTTTGCGCCGTCGTCCATCGATCTCTTTTCTACCCATGCTAAATTCCCGAATGCACCTTGGTTTAAATAATTTACAGTTGCAATCAAATCTGCTGTTGAGTAGGTGTAGGTACCCAAAAGAGTAATTTCAGCTAGGGTTAACTTACGCATATCAATTTCACTTGCCCAGTCCTGAAGACCAACATGCATAATCACCCCGCCGGGCTTAATTGACTCAAAAGCTGATTTACGAGTTAGTTTTGTTCCAACACAATCAATTACAAAATCGTAATTATTTTCAATGACTGCTGCGCTTATCGGATCAATTGTTTTGCAATCAGCATGGCGACTAATGGACTCTCTACGTAACGCATTTGTTTCTGCAACACTTAAATCATTAACGCCAAAATTTTTAAGCAGTAAAGCTGTCAACATACCAATAGCGCCGCCCCCGATAATTAAGACTCGACACTCTTGGATGGGGCGATGCAATGCTCGCATTGATAAATTGATTGCATGAACTGCAGTAGCGGCAGGCTCAGTCAAGGCAGCTGCATCTAAGGGCATATCATCCGGCAGTGTAATTAATGTCTTTGCTGGGATGCTCATATACTCGGCGAAGGCGCCTGGCCTAGTCATTCCAATCATGGTGCGATTGGAACAAAGATTATTTCTTCCCTGAAGACAATAATCACATACCCCGCAAGTAATCAAAGGATTGCCAGTTACGCGAACGCCCTTCTTAAAGTTTGACGACAGGCTTTCAATAACAACGCCTGAAAACTCATGCCCCAGCACTAAACCTGGCTTCCTTCGCGGATCATGTCCGTGATAAGCATGCATATCGCTTCCACAAATCCCAACAGAGTCAATCTTCAGGATAACCTCATCCTGATCCATCGTTGGATAAGGGCGTTCTAACAATTGAATTTCATTAGGGTTTGTATAAACTAGTGCTTTCATAATCGATTCCTAAGAAGCCGTATAACCGCCATCGAGCATGATGGTTTGTCCAGTAATGTACGAAGAGGCATTACTCGCTAAGAAAATAGCAAGGCCTGCAATATCTTTCATTTCGCCATTACGACCAATTGCAGTTCGATTGGCATGTAATTTTACAAGCTCGGCGTCATTGAATACTGGAGCCGTCAATGCCGTAGGGAAAAAGCCCGGACCAATAGCATTACAAGTTATTCCGTATTTGGACCATTCCTGAGCTATTGCTCGAGTAAGCTGAAGTATCCCGCCCTTTGCAGCGCCATATGGCGCGCTGTTTGAAAAAGCACGATGGCTTTGCAAAGAAGCAATGTTAATAATGCGGCCCCACTGATTTGATTTCATTTGCGGAGCAAGTGCTTGTGTTAAAAAAAATGGGGCGCTTAATTGCAAATTTAATTGACTCATCCACGTTGCATGAGTGACATCCATAAATGGTTCACGTAAATTTACCCCCGCTCCATTAACTAGAATGTCAACTTGGCCAGCATGTGCAAGCGCCTCCTCTGCCAACGCTGTACAGGCATTTAAGTCTGAAAGATCTGCAGGAATGCACGCCAAAACACGAATATTCTTACTTGCCAAGCGCGTACGCGCCTCCTCTAGCTGGGGCTTTCTTCGGGCAGCTAAAATTACTTGCGAACCAGCAAGGCCTAACGCTTCAGCAATTGCCTCACCGATTCCGCTGCTGCCCCCAGTAATTAATGCAATTTTTCCATTAAGGGAAAATTGATCAAGGACGCTCATACCTCGACTGGCCTCCCTAAATCAAAAGTTTCTTTAGGGAAATACTTTTCCAATCGATCATCTGCTGTTCTTGCGTGCGCTTCCATGCCTTCTAGCCTACTAATGCGAGCAGTGACCGTCGCCATTTGCTTGCTAGCTTCTCTTGTCATGCGCTGCCAGGTAAGGGTCTTCATAAACTTATGTACCGATAAGCCGCCAGAATAACGAGCGGCGCCTTTAGTTGGCAACACGTGATTGGGGCCACTCGTTTTATCGCCGTAGGCTACTGTCGTTTCTTCGCCCAAAAACAATGAGCCGTAATTAGTTAAATTCTCAAGCCACCATTCCAAATTTTTGGCATGAACCTCCAGATGCTCACTGGCATACTGATCCGAAATCTGCACCATCTCTTCATTGCTATCACACAAAATTATCTCGCCATAGTCGCGCCAAGCGCAAAAAGCAGCATCTTTCGCAATAGGAGGCAGTAAATCGATCATCTCAGGTACTAATTTTGCAACTTCATCGGCAAGCGTTTTAGAGCTTGTAAAGAGCCATGCGGGGGATTCATGCCCATGTTCCGCTTGCCCCACTAGGTCGCTAGCTACAATCCTAGGGTCGGCGGTTTCATCAGCAATGATGCCAATTTCAGAGGGTCCAGCAAACACATCAATACCAACTTTTCCAAACAAGGTACGCTTAGCCTCAGCAACAAACTTATTTCCAGGGCCCACAACGACATCAGCGGGCTTTCCTGTAAATAAACCTAGGGCCATCGAAGCAATCGCTTGTACACCGCCTAGAGTCATGATTACATCCGCACCAGCCGCCTTAAAAGCGTAT
>CAMBJN010000104.1 GCA_945867755.1 Polynucleobacter meluiroseus | reverse complement strand
CATTGACCCCTACGATCAGCCATACAGTCGGTTGCCCTGAAGTGCCGGGTAATAAATCCAGCGGATTTGGGGTCTTTCAAGTTTGCTTAAGAGGTTTTCCACCAATGTGGCTAGAATGATCTTTAGATCATCAGCAGATTCAGCTTTTTGATTTTTTGCTTCATGGCGAAGTTGGCTGATCAAGGTTTGGGTGGCGCTCATGCCAACATCTCCCAAAAGAAGAATTTCTTCTAGGGATTCGTACCATTGTTCATCAACTTTTTGAAGATTAAATAGGTTTGATAAGGTTTTACGTAATCCGAACATGACCGATACAATTGATTAATTATGAACATATTAACAACCCTTGCAGGTCGAGCGCTAACTTTTTTTGGCGCCGCAATTATTTCATTTAGCGGGTACGCACAAAATGCACCCCAGAAAACCCTGAACACACATGAGTTTCAACTGTCAAATGGGATGAAGGTGATTGTTCGACAAGATCATCGTGCGCCAACCGTGGCTCACATGGTTTGGTATCGAGCAGGATCAATGGATGAGGTCAATGGCAAAACGGGCGTTGCTCATGTGCTAGAGCACATGATGTTCAAAGGCACTAAGAATTTGAAACCAGGTGAGTTTTCTAAAAAAGTGGCTGCAGTGGGTGGTCGCGATAATGCATTCACAGGCAAAGACTACACGGCCTATTTTCAGCAAATTGAAAAAAGTCATTTGCCAGCCATGATGGCTTTAGAAGCTGATCGCATGCAGAATCTGCGAATCGATAAAGAAGAGTTTGCTAAAGAAATACAAGTGGTGATGGAAGAGCGACGCCTAAGAACGGATGACCAATCTAAATCCATTGTTTATGAGCAACTGATGGCTGCTGCATTTACCAATAATCCTTACCGCAACCCAATCATTGGTTGGATGGATGATTTAAAAAATATGACTTACCTGGATGCGCTTGAGTGGTATCAGGACTGGTATGCACCTAACAATGCTGTATTGGTTGTAACTGGTGATGTGATGCCAGGCGATGTCAAAGCGTTAGCAGAAAAATACTACGGACCAATACCAGCAAAGAAAATCAAAGAGAGAAAGCCCCAGATTGAAGTTACTCAAATTGGAACAAAAAGAATTGTTGTGAAAGCTCCTGCGGAAAATCCAGAAATTACATTTGCTTGGAAAGCTCCAAAAATTGAACCAAGTGATTTAAATGCGATTGATCCTTATGCATTGAGCGTTTTGTCTGCCATTTTGGATGGTCATTCCAACTCAAGATTGAATCGACAATTGGTAAAAGATCAACGCTTGGCTGATAGCGTGGATGCTTCATATGGAATGTCTGGAAGGGGGCCACAGTTATTTTCAATTTCAGCAAGCCCAGCCAAAGGAAAGAGCCTTGTCGTCATCGAAGAAGGCATCAGAAAGATTTTGATGGATATTAAGACCAAGGGTGTGAGCAAGACCGAATTGGATCGAGTGAAATCGCAATTAGTCTCGTCTCAGATATACAAGCGTGATTCGATCTTTGCGCAGGCTATGGAAATTGCGATTGCAGAAATGAATGGTATTTCATGGAAATATTTAGATGACATGTTACTAAATGTCCAGAAAGTTAAATCAGAAGATATTCAAAGGGTGGTTGAGAAATACCTCATCGATGATTCATTAACAGTTGCAACTTTAGACCCTCAAGCAATTCAAAAGAAACCCGCTGGTGCACAAGCCATGCCTTCAGGAATGAGGCACTAAGATGAAACATTTACTAGTAGTCATTATTTTTAGTTTAAATGCCACAGTTGCTCAGGCGAGCGCAAAGATCAATCATTGGGTTCACAGCAGTGGTGCTTTGGTTTATTTGGTCGAGGCCAGAACCATACCAATGATTGACCTACAGATTGATTGGCGTGCTGGGTCTGTGAATGATCCAAAGACTCAGTTAGGTTTGGCCGCTATGACGGCCAGCATGATTGATAAGGGATCCATGTTCAATGGGCGTCTGATCTCTGAGGCAGAAGTTTCAGATCGTTTAGCTGATCTTGGTGCAGGCTTGAGTTTCAGCGCAAGTGCCGAGCGAGCCAGTATGCGCTTGCGCACCTTGAGTGACGAAAAGAAAAAAATGGCTGCAATCGACCTAGCTAGTTCTGTAATTAAAGGCCCAGTTTTTGATTCTAAAGTTCTCAAAAGAGAACAAGAGCGAACTGTATCAGCGATCAAAGAGGCTGACTTGAAGCCTGAAACAAAATTATCAAAAGAATTTGATCGTCAAATTTATGGGAAACATCCTTTCGCTGATTCACCAACAATCAAAACAATTCAAGCAATTAAATCTGAGGACCTCAAACGTTTTTATGCCTCTAGATATGCTGCCAAAGGGAGCAAGGTAACAGTTGTTGGCGATATTGGGCGCCTGGAGGTTGATCAGTTGCTTGATCGATTGATGGCATCTATTCCTAAGGAGCCGAAGGAACAGCAGAAAGTTCCTGATGTTTTAAGATTTGATAAAAATAAAGCATCAAATCTAATTATCAAGATTCCCCATGATGCGCAGCAGGCACATATTTCTATGGGGATGCCAGCCATCGCAAGAAAAGATTCAGATTACTTCCCAATGTTGGTCGGTAACTACATTTTAGGCGGTGGCGGATTCGTTTCACGCCTCATGCAAGAGGTTCGCGAAAAAAGAGGTTTGGCCTACAGTATTTATAGCTATGTGGCGCCTGGAAGACAGATTGGCCCATTTGTGGCAGGCATGCAAACTCAAAAATCTCAAGCTGAATTAGCGGTTGATGTGATGAAGAAAACCATTGGAGATTTCATCGCAAACGGACCGACTGATGAGGACCTTCAGGCCGCCAAAAATAATCTTGTGAATGGGTTTCCTTTGAGGATTGATAGTAATCGCAAAATTTTAGATAACGTTTCAAGCATTGCTTGGAATGATTTACCTTTGGATACTTTGGATCAGTGGACCAATCAACTGCGCCAAGTGACGAAAGATCAGGTGATTGCTGCATTTAAAAAGAATTTAGATGTCAATCAGATGGTGACTGTTGTGGTTGGGGCTCCATGACCCATGGCAAGGTGAGAATCATTGCAGGTGCATGGCGCGGTAGATTGATCAAGGTAATTGATTCACCAGGCTTAAGGCCAACTGCCGATAGAACCAGAGAAACTTTGTTTAATTGTCTGGGTCAGCGCATTGATGATTTGATCTGTTTGGATATGTTTGCAGGAACTGGCGCTTTAGGTTTTGAGGCCCTGTCTCGCGGCGCTCAAAAAGTAACCATGATTGATACTTCAAAACAAGCGCATGATGCACTAAAAGAAAACTATCAAAATTTAGCCAAGGATGGGGCATTGGGTGTGGTCGAATTCATCAAGGGTAATGCGGTTGCAAGCGCCTCAAAGCAAACAGAAAACTCGATTGATATTTGCTTTATTGACCCCCCATTTTCAGAGCCAGACCTGTTTTTGGATGCTCTTAAGCAAGCGGTCAGGATAACCAAGAAAAATGATGGATCTGCTATTTATATGGAGCACCCCAAACAGATCAACCCTGAAAAATTATTGAAAGAAATAGCAGAATATGGGGATTTTTGGGAAATTCGTCGTACCATACGTTCCGGGGTTGCAATTGGTACTTTGATAGGCCCTAAAACAATATAAGTTGGTTAAGGTTGGGAGAGAACCATGACAGTCGCTGTATACCCAGGAACATTTGATCCATTTACCAGGGGGCATGAAGATTTAGTTCGTCGTGCGTCATCAATTTTTGATGAAGTAGTCGTTGGCGTTGCTGACAGTAAAAATAAAAACCCAATTTTTACTCTTGAAGAGAGAATCGACATTGCTCGTGAAGTTTTAAGTCACTACACCAATGTGCGGATTGAAGGCTTCAGTGGTTTATTAAAAGATTTCGTAAGAAAAAACAATGCTCGCGTGATTGTTCGGGGTTTAAGAGCGGTTTCAGATTTCGAGTATGAGTTTCAAATGGCTGGCATGAATCGATATTTATTGCCTGATGTGGAAACCCTATTTTTAACGCCTTCTGATCAATATCAATTTATTTCTGGAACGTTTGTTCGAGAAATTGCTCTTCTGGGCGGTGATGTGAGTAAGTTTGTATTTCCTTCGGTGGAAAAATGGCTAGCCAAAAAGATTTAATGACATTATTTAGGATACACAAATGGCGCTGTTGATTACGGACGAATGCATCAATTGTGATGTGTGTGAGCCTGAGTGCCCCAATGACGCCATTACGATGGGCTTGGAAATCTATGAGATTGATCCTAATAAATGTACTGAATGTGTTGGTCACTATGATGTACCTCAGTGTCGTCAAGTTTGCCCGGTAGATTGCATCCCGCTTCATCCTGAGTACGTCGAAAACAAAGAGCAGTTGATGCAAAAATACAAAAACCTCACTGGTAAATCCAGCTAGTTAAGTATTGCTGTGCAGCTCCATGGTGGCTGCGCTCACATCGTTCTTTGAAATCAATGGCATGACTTTTAAAAAACAAGACATTGCTCGATCAATATCAATTTTTTCTTCAAGTCGTGGCTTTTTGAGAACATAGTCCGCCACATCTAAATTTCTTTTTTCTTCTTCTGAATCTCGTGGGTGACCAATACCTAGTCTTAAGCGCCAGTAGTCATTGGTGTTGAGATGTGCGCTGATGTCTTTTAAACCATTGTGTCCGCCCAGACCTCCCGCCCATTTCAGACGAGCAACCCCAGGCTTTAAGTCAAGCTCATCATGGATGACCAACATCGAATCCGGGTTGATCTTATGAAAGCGACACAAGGCAGCAACAGCTTGGCCGCTTCTGTTCATAAACGTTGATGGCTTCAACAGGTAGGCGTCTTCGGCCCCCAATTTAATTTTAGCGATTTGACCAAAAAATTTAGGATCATCCTGCCAATTACATTGGTATAGACGTGCGATTTCATCTAGCAACCAAAAGCCGGCGTTGTGCCGATCTTTTTCGTGCTTGGTGCCAGGATTGCCAAGGCCAACAATTAATTTGAACATAACGCTACTTTAGTCTATTTTTGGGGCGAAAAAAAACCCGCGCAATGCGGGTTTTTCATCAGGTTGAAAAAATTACTTCTTTTCTTCCTTTGGTTCTTTAGCAGTTGTTGCAACAGGTGCTGCTGGAGCAACTGGGGCTTCGGTTGTTTCTACCTT
>CAMBJN010000103.1 GCA_945867755.1 Polynucleobacter meluiroseus | reverse complement strand
AGATCTACCAGCGAAGAATTTCACAGCGATGTTACGTTTAGATCACAACCGTGCTTTGTCTCAATTAGCGGCTAAGACTGGTAAGGCAGTGGCTGATATTGAGAAATTAGTTGTCTGGGGCAACCACAGCCCAACGATGTACCCTGACTATCGTTTTGCAACAGTGGGTGGTCAATCAGTTAAGCAAATCATCAATGACGAAGAGTGGAACAAGAACACATTCTTGCCAACAGTTGGTAAGCGTGGTGCAGCGATCATTGAGGCACGTGGCTTGTCTTCAGCAGCTTCTGCAGCAAACGCAGCAATCGATCACATCCATGATTGGCATTGCGGCACAAATGGCAAATGGGTCACAATGGGTATTCCATCAGATGGTTCATACGACATTCCTAAGGAAGTGATGTATGGCTACCCAGTGACTTGCGAAAATGGCGAGTACAAGATTGTTCAAGGTTTAGAAGTTGATGCTTTCTCACGTGAGCGCATGAATTTCACATTGAATGAATTGACTGAAGAGCAAGAAGGCGTGAAGCATTTGCTCTAAGCAAACGCTCAAGTCATGCAAGCTAGTCAAGTGTTGTTCCAAGGTGAGGCCCTTCCGAGGGCCTTACCTGTTTGTGATCACTACGCAGGTACTGAAGTTCGTATGCGCAAGGCGCTCGCCTTGCAAGCAGAGTTGGGTCCAGTCTTTGACATCACATTTGATTGTGAAGATGGCGCACCTGTTGGTAAAGAAGCAGAACATGCTCAATTGGTTGCCGAGATTCTTTTAAGTTCAGACAATCGTTTCAATCGTGTGGGGGTCAGAATCCATGATGCAAGTCATCCTTGCTGGAAAGCGGATGTCGCCACCCTGATTGCACAAGCGGGTAAAAAAATCGCGTTTGTGATGATTCCGAAAGTGGTTTCAGCAGAACAAACGCAAACCATCATTGATGAAATCAATCATGTTGCTAAAACTGCCAATATTGGTCGTGTGATTCCGATTCAAGTTTTGATTGAAACTCATGGTGCTTTGCATGAAGTTTATGAGATCGCTGCTTTAGAACAAGTAGAGTCTTTGAGTTTTGGTTTGATGGATTTTGTTTCAGCTCACCATGGCGCCATCCCTAGCAGTGCGATGGACCGTGATCAGTTTGATCATCCCTTGGTCGCGCGTGCGATGTTAGAAATTTCCGCAGCTTGTCATGCGCACGGCAAAGTGGCCTCTCACAATGTTTGCACCAACATCAATGTTGTTGCCATCATTGAGTCTGATACTCTGCGTGCCAAGAATGAGTTTGGCTTCACGCGCAAGTGGAGCATCCATCCCAATCAAATTCCTGTGATCGTGAAGACTTTATCGCCATCACCCAACGAGATTGAAGAAGCCTGCTCTATCCTGTTGGCAGCTCAAGCAGCCGAATGGGGGCCGATACAACATGAAGGCAAGCTTCATGATCGAGCCAGCTACAGATATTTTTGGACTATTTTAAAAAAAGCTCATTTAACTGGTCACACTATTCCAGCCAAAGCAGAGCAGTTACTTTAAGACTTAGATAAAAATATAGTTGCTCGGTTTGTACCATCTGGTCTTGTTTTGCTTAGAATGTCTTTATGTCTAGTTACCGCCCTAAAAATTCCTCACGCATGTCTCCTGAAGCAGAACGCTTGGTTTCTGATGCCCTGTCATTGGCAGCATCGGGTAGTCGTGTAGAAGATATTTTTTGGGAAACCAAATTAATGGATCGCTTGTTGCGTTTATTGCATGCGCAAAATCAAAACGCGATTGAAAGCGCTTTAGATCAAACGCTGAAAATCAATCCAATTGCCTTTGATTCTTTGGCTGAAAATGCTGAAACCTTGGCTGAGTCTCTGACTCTAGAGCAAGATGGCAAAAGCTGGGATGTGGTGTTGATTGCTATTCCAATCATCGCAAGAACTCGTTACAGCATCCCCTCAGGCAAGCTCAGTTCAGAATCAATCACGGCAACAGGTAATTTATTGCACGATCAAATTGTGGCGCAAGATGCCTTGATTGCATTGGTGCCCTGGCTTTACAGCATCGATCAAATGCCTCACTCGCATTGTCAAACTCGTTTACTGCTCGAGAAATTAGCATCCGCTGCCGTGAATTCCGGAGAGATCAAATTAGAGTTGCGCGATATGCCTGAAACGATTCCTGTTTTGGCCGATCCACGTTATATCGTGGGTGCAGTTGCTGCCCCATCAGGTGGCCCTATCTTTAGATGGCAAGAAGATAATCCTAGGCGCCAAGAGCGCAGCATTTGTTTGCAGAATTGGCAAACAGGCATGCAAGACACGATTGCAGCCATCATGCCAGGCTGCGAATTCGAACTATCTTTACCGGAAGCTTATTTCACGAACTGTCGCGAGGCAGATCGCAAGATCAGACCTCTGAGTATTTTGGCGGCCGTCAATTATCTTGAGTCGATGTTAAGTGTTGAGCCTGCTGGCTTGTCTTGCATCATTGCAGGATTCGGCGAAGAGCAGTGTGATGAATACAGAATTTCTTTTGCTCTAAAAGGTTCTAAAGAAATCCTCTACGGTGTGGTTTGGCCTTTGTACGATCGTGAGACGGTTGCCAATGATTCAATCAATGACATCTCGATTGAAGACAGCCCTATTCGTGAAATTTATGACACGATCAAAAACTCAGGGGTTGAAGATCAGTTCAGGCACTCTGACTTATTCAGCCTAGAGGTTTGTGAGGATTGTGGCGTACCCATGTTCGTGGATCGCGCCGGTGAAATCGTTCATGCTGAGATGCCGGATGACACACCGAGTCAACAACCGTTGTTTCATTAAACATATCAATGAAATATTTAAAAATCAGCATTCCAAATTTACGCAAGAACCTTAATGACATCATTGAACAATTAAGGTCTTCCCCCGTTGCCATTTACAGCTCCGAAAAACCTGTTGCGTATATTTTGTCGGCAAAAAGTTACGAGGCTCTTCTTGATAAACTCGAAGACGTTGATCTAACTGAGCTAACTAAAAGCCGCTTAGAGGGCAAAAGAGTTCAAGTTGATTTAAGCACTCTTTGAGCAGATTTCGCAGCGCTACAAACCTAGATCAATCATCCAACTTCACCCAAACTTCATTGCGTCGCCAAAATGGCAGAGTCCATGGTGGGTTGTAACGTGAGAGTTGAACTGAGCCTGAACTCTTTAAGCCATTCTTAGCGATCCACTCGTTCAAACGAGTGGTTTGTGCTGCTAACTTCTCTTCATCCACCCAACCACTGAAAGTCACAACCGCTAATTGCTGTGCAGGCATCTGTTTGATGATGACGTTTGCATTCTTGGGCTTGGGCAGGGTGTCCATCGTGAACTTACTGGGCATCACAAAGGCCATTTTCCATGCACCACCAGTGCCTTCCATGGTAACTGGCGCTGTCATGGCAATCTTTGAGGAGGTGTCCGCCTCCATAGTCACGGGTGCGGTCATGGCAATTTTTTCTGACTGCTTTTTAACGGGATCTTCATTGTTGCCAAAGATGAAGTCAGCTATCTGACGAAATCCCTTATTAGAAGCTTCGCTCAAAGTACCAGTGACCAATACTTCCGCAATGATCATAGGTTGATAGCGGCGAACCTCAAAGTCATTGTCTTTTTTGATGACTTCATAACGCGGCTCTTCATTGGCCATAGCGCCACCCATGAACACAGATAGGGCTGCAAAGCCCAGAAGTAACTTCGATGCTTGTTTTATCAACATTCAGATCACTGGTCTTTTCTTCGGAACACAGGTTTTGCATCAGTGCTTTCTTTAGGGGCAAACTTATAACCTTCGTAGTCAAAGTCTTTTAAGCCTTCAGCTTTATCAATTTTGTTATCAATGATGAAACGGGTCATCAGACCCCTTGCACGCTTGGCATAGAAAGAAACAATTTTGTATTTGCCCGCTTTTTCATCCTGAAAGACAGGAGCCACAATGGGAAAGCCTAATTTATCAGCTTTAACCGATTTAAAGTACTCGTCTGATGCCAAGTTGATCAAAGTTTTAGATTTTTGTTTTTCTAGCTCTTCTTTTAAAGCCAAAGTGATTTTGTCACCCCAAAAAGCATAGAGATCTTTACCTACAGTGTTTTTAAATGAAGTACCCATCTCTAAGCGGTATGGCTGCATCAAATCCAAAGGCTTTAAAACACCATAGAGGCCAGAGAGCACTCGGACATGCTCTTGGGTATAGTCCATAGCCTTGGCATTCAAGGATGCGGCATCAAGCCCCTCGTACACATCACCGTTGAAGGCCAAGATGGCTTGTTTACTATTTTTGGCTGTGAACCTTTTAGACCATTCACCAAAACGTGCCACGTTCAAAGCAGCCAATTTGTCAGATAAGTCCATCAATTCAGCGACTTCTTGTAAAGACAGCTTCTTTAAATCTGTCACCAACTTGGCAGATTCATTGATAAAAATAGGCAAGGTATGCTTGTCCGTGGAAGGCGGCGTGTCATAGTCCAAACTTTTTGCGGGCGAAAGTACGATCAACATGGCAGAATATTCAAATTAAATGAATCTAAATAATACTGCTTTGAGACAAATACCGCTTCCTACTCGCTTACCCAAAGTTGGCACTACTATTTTTACAGTGATGTCAGCCCTTGCCAATGAGCACCAAGCCATCAATCTGGGTCAAGGCTTCCCAGACTTTGATTGCGATCCAGCATTACCAGAGGCTGTCTATCAAGCCATGCGGGACGGTCACAATCAATACCCGCCGATGACAGGTATTGCACCCTTGCGCGAAGCCGTTAGTCAAAAAATAAAATCTTTGTACGGTCATTACTACGATCCCGCCACAGAGATCACCATCACTGCCGGTGGCACTCAAGGAATTTTCACGGTGATTGCATGCGCAATTAATCCGGATGATGAAGTGATTGTGATTGAGCCAGTCTACGACTCCTACATCCCTTCGATTGATACGGTTGGGGGTAAAGCGGTACCGGTGCAATTGATGGTGAAGAGAAATGATGCTGGTGATATCACTGGTTATGAAATCCCATGGGATGCAATGGCAAAAGCCATCACTTCCCGTACCAAAATGATCATGATCAACTCACCGCACAATCCAACGGGGATGGTGTGGCAGTCAGCTGACATTGATCGTCTGGCCGACTTAGTTCGAGACACGAATATTTTGATTTGCAGTGATGAGGTGTATGAGCACATGGTCTTCGATGGGAAAGACCATCAA
>CAMBJN010000102.1 GCA_945867755.1 Polynucleobacter meluiroseus | reverse complement strand
AGAAGCTTTGGCTCTCGAGAAGGCCTCAGGATTAAAGGCACTTTCAATGAAAGGCAAGAGCGCTAACTCCATGGGCATCTTGCGACGCTCGACTTCTTCAACAATGTAAAAAAGATAACGCGATGATCGAGACATCATGCGATCAACATAGTCAGGACGACTCGAGTAATAGCGCTCATGCTTGATCACCAAAGGACTGGTTGAGTCTGGAAACTCGAAACCATCACGAATACGGTCCCAAAGATCGCTGTAAGGCGCATCTAATGCGCCCACAGAATCTTTGTCAATATTGACTCTTGGAGCTTTGTCAGATTTGCTGTACTTACCAGTCTTAGCAGCTTGTTTATTGGGGCTTGAATCACTCCAATCTTCACCCATGGTGGCGCATGCGCTCAGAGCTGAGGCCACCATCAGGATGGTCAATAGTCTAAAAAGACGTGAGAATCTTTGCATCATGCTTTGAAGGTGTCTTTCCATGAACGCAAATGAGCAAACACCGTCACAGGGTGAGTGTCCTTGATTGCTTGATGTTTCTTTACTGATTCAATCACGCTTGATTGTTCACACCTTAAAAATGGGTTCACGCTTTTTTCATGAGCGATCGTTGTTGGTACTGTGGGCACACCTTTTTGACGCAAGGTTTTTGCTGTTTGCTGCCAAGTTAATAGCTCTTGATTATGCGGCTCTACAGCCAAAGCGAATTTTATATTAGATAAGGTGTACTCGTGAGCACAATGTACCCATGTTTGATCAGGTAAGTTTTTTAACTTATTCAGCGAATTCACCATTTGTGCAGGAGTGCCTTCAAACAGGCGCCCACAGCCTGTCGCAAACAATGTGTCACCACAAAAGACGTGTTGTTGCACTGCATTCAAATAGTAAGCAATGTGTCCTGCAGTGTGTCCTGGAACATCCAATACCGTGAACTTGCACGCAGGACTTGAAATATCAACCATGTCAGATTCAATCAGTCGCTCAGTCACCACTGAAATATCTTCATGGGCGGGACCGTAAACCACCGGTTTTGCAATACCCAGAGATGCGCACCAAGCCAACAAATTAGCCACACCACCGATGTGGTCAGCGTGATGGTGAGTGATTAGAATGGTTGTCAGTGTTAAATGATGTTCTGTGAGGTATTGAATCACTGGTGCAGCATCACCTGGGTCAACAACTACGGCACAATGCTTATCTGATATCAACCAAATATAGTTATCGTCATAAGCTGCAATTGAACGTACTTGCAATAAATTGTCATCGGACATAGAAATAACCACTTATGAGTCAACCAACCGATACTGATCATCAACAAGCTCCATGGACATCATGGGATGCTTGGCTTGGCTCAGCTCCAGGGAAATACGTCCTGAAGTGGGAGCAAGCTCAATTTGACCACATTGTGAGTGATATTTTTGGTTATCACGCTCTGCAAATTGGCTTACCTCAATTACCTGCTTTGGCTGAGAATCGAATGCCCTTACAAATGATCCTGCGCGCCCCGCACGACAAGCCCAATGATGAACCTGGTGGGAAATGGCACACGATCGAAGGTATCCCAGAAGAACTTCCATTTGCCAATCAAAGTCTTGACTTGGTGTTACTGCCTCACGTGCTTGAGTTCGCCACCGACCCCCATGCTGTTCTGCGTGAAGTTGAGCGCGTCTTGATGCCCGAAGGTCGGGTGGTGATTTCTGGCTTTAATCCAGCCAGCCTGTGGGGCTTGCGCCAATACTGCAGTCATTTGGTAGGTCAACCTTACCTTCCTAGGGAAGGTCAGTTCATTGCTTTATTAAGGCTAAAAGATTGGCTCAAACTGCTTAACTTCTCAGTTGATCGTGGGCGCTTTGGATGCTATCGACTACCTTTGCGCAGTGAGTCAGGAATGCAAAAGCTGGCTTTTCTTGAAAAAGCTGGTGACCGCTGGTGGCCTGTCTTGGGTTCTGTGTTCATGGTGTCAGCAATCAAACGCGTAACAACTTTGACCCTGGTCGGCAAAATTGAGAAAGGTGTTGCGTCCAATAAAGCACAATTGAGCACGGCTACTCAATTAAATACCACTTCACAAAAGAATCAGTTGAAAGACAGCGCATGAGCACTCCCGCACAAAGCAAGGTCGTGATTTATACCGATGGTGCTTGTAAAGGCAATCCAGGTCCTGGCGGCTGGGGTGTGGTGTTGCGCTCGGGTGACAAAGAAAAGCATTTACATGGCGGTGAGTTGATGACGACCAACAATCGCATGGAGATGACCGCGGTGATAGAAGCTTTAAAAGCCCTCAAAATGGACTGTCATGTGAGCCTGTACACAGATTCAAAGTACGTCATGCAAGGTGTCACTGAATGGATGGGTGGCTGGAAAGCCAGGGGCTGGAAAACCGCCGGAAAAGATCCCGTGAAAAATGTCGATTTATGGCAAGAGATTGATGAATTACTGGGCAAGCATGAAATTAACTGGCACTGGGTCAAGGGTCATTCAGGACACCCCGGCAACGAGCTGGCCGATGCCTTGGCCAATAAGGGTGTTGAGGAAATCCTCAAAAAAACTGCGTTCTGAATTTAAATCTGTCCGAAGCCGCCAAATTGAATTAATCCATGCTTAAGGCAGGGCACCCTCTTTTGATCTGGCGGACGGAATAATCTCTTGACAAAACGTACGGTTTTACGTACCATGTCTAAAAGGAGTGAAACCATGACTACATTAACCGTAAGTGAAGCTCGAGCAGGCCTCTATCGTTTGATTGATCAGGCGGCAGAGTCACATAAGCCAGTGGTTATTTCTGGCAAGCGGGCAAATGCCGTTTTGGTTTCCGAGGAAGACTGGAGCGCTATTCAGGAGACGCTTTATTTATTGGCAACTCCGGGGATGCGTGAGTCGATTAAAGAATCAATGGCTGAGCCTATTGCTAAAAGTAAAAGGGTATTGAAATGGTAACTTGGAATTTAGCCTATTCCAAATTTGCCCTCAAAGATGCTAAAAAACTCTCTACCGCCGGGCTAAGGGATAAGGCACAGGCTTTGCTGAGTATATTAGAGCTTGATCCTTTTCAAAATCCTCCGCCCTATGAAAAATTGGTGGGAGATTTAAAGGGTGCCTATTCACGCAGAATCAATATTCAACATCGTTTGGTTTATGAAGTTTTTCGCAAAGAAAAAACGGTACGCGTTTTAAGAATGTGGACTCACTACGAATAAGGTAGGCATTCGACCAGAGGGGGATTAGACATCCTTGGCCTTGGTCGATTTGACCACCGGCCACTCTAGGTCTGTAATAAGTGCCAAATCAGGCCGAGTGTGCGAGAATTCAGCTAGAAAACATAAGGAGATAGTGGCTTTAAGTCAAAGCCTCTCAGCCATGCAGTTAATCACCACACTAAAAGATAAAGTCATGCAGCTAGGCTGTCGTGTTGTGACTTTCGCCATGAACCTCATCAAGAAGTTTGATTGGGCTAAAACTTACGCATTTGTGATCAAGCACAAAAAAAGAATCATCATCATTTTGATTGTGCTTTTTGCTGCCAATTATGCTTATGACAAGTGGATGCCAAAGTCAGCAAAAAAAGCACCGCCTCAATTGGTGACCACCGCTGTGGTTGAAACTGTAGACACCCCAGTGATCATCGAAGCAACCGGCACCATCATCGCTGCCAATATTGTTGATATTCGTCCGCAAACAACCAATGTGGTGAGCAAGATACATATTAAAGAAGGTCAAGCAGTCAAGGCGGGTGATTTATTGTTCACCTTGGACGACAGAGCCAGTCGTGCCAACTACGAAAAGGCCAAGGCCTTGGGCGACGATGCGACCCGCCAATACAAACGATCATTAGATCTGATTGAAAAGAAGTTTATTTCACAAGCGGCGGCGGATACGTCAAAAGCTAACATGGAATCGGCAGTGGCAAACGCCAAGGCTGCTGAAGTTGCCATGAGCTTTGATCATATTCGTGCGCCGATTGCTGGTCGTGCCGGCGTGATCAATGTGTTTCCAGGCAGTCTTGTACAAGCTGGTACCAATATTTCAACCACCAGCAGCGCGACATCAACCACCACCACAGGTGCGATGGTCACGATCACTCAGCTAGACCCTATCAATGTGCAGTTCACCATCGCTGAGAAAGAAATTCCTTTGATTCTTGCTGCTCGCGAAGCTGGCGAGGAGTTAACGGTGAGCGTGGATGTGAATGGCTCAAACAAACCAGTCGAAGGTACTGTGTATGTGGTCGACAATCAGGTTGATCCTGCGATTGGCGCTGTGAGAGTTAAAGCTCAGTTAAGCAATAAGAATGGCGCCATGATCCAAGGGCAATTTGTCAGAATCAAATTAAAAGCCAAGACACTAAAAGACTCTTTAGTCATTCCAACCCAAGCAGTCGTTACCAACACCAAGGGTGACCATTTGTACGTGGTTGAAAAAGCCAACACAGTTGCTCTCAAGCCAATCAAAGTGATCTACCAGTACCAAGGTAAGACAGTGGTCACTGGTGTGAACGCTGGCGACAAGATTGTGGTGGAAGGCAAACAAAACTTAAGACCTAATGGCGTGATCAGAGAAACATCTGGCGCTGGGAAGTAATCAGTCATGAACATCTCAGAGTTATGTATACGCCGCCCGGTCATGACGGTATTGCTGTCATTAGCCACTGTTGCCGCTGGCACTGTTGCTTATTTAAAAATACCAGTAGCCGCCCTTCCAAGCTTTAATACACCCGTCATTCAGGTCAGCGCCAGCTTGCCGGGGGCCAGCCCTGAGAACATGGCATCAGCAGTTGCCCTGCCTTTAGAAAAAGAATTTTCAACGATTGACGGCATCAAGGTCATCAGCTCAACCAATACCTTGGGAAGCACCAACGTCACGCTTGAGTTCAATAACAACCGTGACATTGATAAAGCAGCGGTTGATGTGCAAGCAGCTTTGTTACGCGCCCAAAGGCGTTTACCAATTGAAATGACCAGCCCACCGTCATATCGCAAGGTCAACCCTGCTGATGCTCCTGTGTTGATCATGACGATGACATCTCCCTCAATGGATTTGTCACAAATCAACGATTACGCAGAGAACTTGATTTCTCCAACACTCTCCACCATTGATGGTGTGGCTCAGGTCTTGGTCTACGGTCAAAAGAGATATGCGGTGAGAGTTCAGGTTAATCCATCTGTATTGGCGACCAAGAACCTCACCATTGATGATGTTGCCAAAGCCATCAACAATGCCAACTCCAACACACCTGTTGGTGTTTTAGATGGTCCTCGTCAGTTACTGACCATTTACGCCAATGAGCAATTGGTCAAAGCCAGTGATTACGGGAATTTGGTGATTGCACAGCGCAATGGTTTACCGGTGCGCTTAAAGGATGTGGCA
>CAMBJN010000101.1 GCA_945867755.1 Polynucleobacter meluiroseus | reverse complement strand
GGCGCAAAGGCTTAAGCTATATGCAAGCCTACGCTTGATCAAATAATCATAAAAAACCGCCTGATTGGGCGGTTTTTTATTGGTATTACTTTAATTTTTTGGCTTTAACTTAAATCTCAACCATTAACTCAGGGCCTGGATCACCTCGGGGGGCGCCTGAACCAATTCAATCAATACACCCTCACCGCCGATTGGAAACTCTTCGTTGCCTTTGGGGTGTAAAAACGTGATGTCATAGCCTGCGGCACCTTTTCGAATGCCTCCAGGGGCAAATCTCACGCCATTGGCTGTTAACCACTCAACAGCCACTGGTAGGTTATCTACCCATAAACCAATGTGATTGAGTGGGGTTGTGTGCACAGCAGGTTTCTTTTCTGGATCGATGGGCTGCATCAAATCCACTTCCACCTTATGAACACCCTTGCCCATTGCACAAATTTCTTCATCAACGTTTTCACGCTCTGATTTAAAGGTGCCGGTCACTTCCAGACCAAACATGTCAACCCACAGGGTTTTTAGTTTGTTCTTGTCAGGGCCGCCAATAGCTACCTGTTGAATGCCCAAGATTTTGAATGGCTTAGTTGTAGGTGAGTTGCTCATATCGGCCTTATTCAAATCTTAGAATTTGTTGGTCAACAGCAAGACTCTCACCTTTGGCAGCCATCACTTCGGCAACCACACCATCTTGAGTGGCTAATAAGACGTTCTCCATCTTCATTGCTTCAATGGCGGCTAAGCGCTGACCTGCTTCTACTTTTTGACCAACGGTCACTGCCACATCGACCAATAAACCAGGCATCGGTGACAAAAGGAACTTTGACATATCCGGCGGTTCTTTGAAAGGCATTAATTTTTGCATCTCAGCACCGTTCGGCGTCAAGACCAAGCTATCAACACGCACACCATCAAACTGAATACGGTAGAACAAATTGGTGCGCTCTACTTGAGCAGCAATTTCTTGACCGTTAATAACTGCGCTATAAATAATCTGTCCTGGATTCCATTCGGTCTGAATGTCATAAGTCTTATTTTTAACAATGACTTTGTAACCCGAAGCTGTCACCGTAATGTTGGTTGTCACATAATCCATCTTGCCAGCTTCGCCAGAAGCTACCACGAAGCTATCTGGAATCTTCATCTCATGACCTTCTAATTGGCCATAAATGCCTGTGGCACGCTCCAAGTAGCGACGATGAACTGCCGTTGCTAATGCGTCCATCAAGCCTAAGTCTGCGGGCTTGACATCACTGGCTCTAAAACCATGTGGGAACTCTTCAGCAATAAAGCCTGTATTAAAGTCCCCAGAAATAAAGCGTGGATGCTGCATCAAGGCTGCTTGGAATGGGATGTTTGAATGTATGCCACGAATGACAAATTTATTCAATGCAGCGCGCATTTTCATAATGGCATCCATGCGATCTTTGCCATGCACAATCAATTTTCCAATCATGGAGTCGTAGTACATCGGTATCTCACCGCCCTCATACACTCCCGTGTCTACACGCACACCATCAACTTCTGCTGGTGGTTGATATCTCACTAAGCGGCCAGTAGAGGGTAAGAAGCTGCGATATGGATCATCAGCATTAATACGGCATTCCATCGACCAACCATTGCGTTGAATGTCTTTTTGACCAAACGATAATTTTTCACCAGCAGCCACTCGGATCATTTGCTCTACAAGATCAAGACCTGTGATTGATTCAGTCACGGGATGCTCGACTTGTAGACGTGTATTCATTTCTAAGAAGTAGAAAGACTGGTCTTTACCGACCACAAATTCAACCGTGCCAGCCGATTGGTATTTAACAGCCTTGGCTAGAGCAACAGCTTGTTCACCCATGGCCTTGCGAGTCGCATCACTGATGAATGGTGAAGGCGCCTCTTCAATGACTTTTTGATGACGACGCTGAATCGAGCACTCACGCTCCCACAAATAAACAGTATTGCCATGAGCATCACCTAACACCTGAATCTCAATGTGGCGAGGTTCTTCAACAAACTTTTCGATAAAGACGCGATCATCGCCAAAGCTGTTCAATGCTTCATTTTTACAAGCAGAAAAACCTTCAAAAGCTTCTTTATCGTTGAATGCAACACGCAAGCCTTTACCGCCACCACCAGCTGAAGCTTTGATCATGACAGGGTAACCAATGTCCTGCGCAATCTTTACTGCAGAGTCAGGCGTGTCAATTGCATCGTTGTAACCAGGAATGGTATTAACTTTAGCTTCATTGGCTAATTTCTTAGAAGCAATCTTGTCACCCATCGCAGCGATCGAATAATGCTTGGGGCCAATGAAAATAATGCCTTCTTCTTCTAAACGTTTAGCAAAAGCTTCGTTCTCAGATAAGAAACCATAACCAGGATGAACCGCTTCAGCACCAGTATCTTTGCAAGCCTTGATGATGTTATCCATTTTAAGGTAAGACTCACGTGACGGAGCTGGGCCAATGCAAACAGACTCATCAGCCATCTCAACGTGGCGCGCCTCTTTATCTGCTTCTGAATACACTGCAACTGTTTTAATGCCCATCTTGCGGGCTGTTTTAATCACGCGGCAAGCAATCTCACCACGGTTAGCAATCAGAATCTTCTTAAACATGTTCTTGTCCTAATCGATTAAAGGGGGATGTTGCCGTGTTTGCGCCAAGGATTTTCAATATCCTTGTCTTTGAGCATGGCCAAAGACCTAGCAACACGTTTACGAGTTTCATGAGGCATGATCACGTCATCAATGTAACCACGACGACCAGCCACAAATGGATTAGCGAACTTGGCTTTGTATTCTGCTTCGCGCTCGGCTAATTTGGCAGGATCACCTTTTTCTTCACGGAAAATAATTTCAACAGCGCCTTTAGGGCCCATCACCGCAATTTCCGCTGAAGGCCATGCAAAGTTCACATCCCCTCTTAAGTGCTTGGAGGCCATCACGTCATACGCACCACCGTAGGCTTTGCGTGTGATCACTGTGATCTTTGGTACTGTGCATTCTGCATACGCGTACAACAATTTAGCGCCGTGTTTGATGATGCCGCCATATTCTTGAGCGGTGCCAGGCATGAATCCTGGTACATCCACAAAGGTCACTACTGGAATATTAAAGGCATCGCAGAAACGCACGAAGCGTGCTGCTTTGATCGATGATTTGATATCCAAGCAACCAGCCAAGACCAAAGGTTGATTGGCAACGATGCCGATTGTTTGTCCTTCAATGCGCGCAAAACCAATGATGATGTTTTTTGCATAGTCAGGTTGTATCTCAAAGAAATCACCATCATCAACCGTTTTGGTGATGAGCTCATGCATGTCATAAGGTTTGTTCGCGTTATCCGGTACCAGTGTGTCTAATGAATAATCTAAATGCTCTGCCGTATCGGCAGCTTTTCGAACCGGTGGTTTTTCTTTATTGGATAGTGGTAGGTAGTTAAAGAAACGACGCAACATTAAAATCGCTTCAACATCATTTTCAAAGGCGCGATCACATACGCCTGATTTAGTTGAGTGAGTGATGGCACCACCTAACTCTTCAGCTGTTACTTCTTCATGAGTCACGGTCTTTACAACTTCTGGGCCTGTTACGAACATGTATGAACTGTCTTTGACCATGAAAATAAAATCAGTCAATGCTGGTGAATAAACTGCACCGCCAGCACTAGGGCCCATGATCAAAGAAATTTGTGGAATCACACCTGAAGCTGAAACGTTGCGCTGGAAAATCTCAGCATAACCACCCAAAGATGCCACACCTTCCTGAATACGTGCACCCCCTGAGTCATTCAAACCAATCACTGGAGCACCAACCTTCATGGCTTGATCCATGACCTTACAAATCTTCTCAGCATGAGCTTCGGACAAGGAGCCACCGAATACAGTGAAGTCTTGAGAGTAAACAAAGGTCAAGCGACCATTGATCATGCCGTAACCAGTCACCACACCATCACCAGGCACAGATTCATTGGCCATGCCAAAGTCTGTACAACGATGCTCAACGAACATGTCCCATTCTTCAAATGAGCCTTCGTCTAATAACAACTCAATGCGCTCGCGGGCCGTTAGCTTACCTTTGCCGTGCTGGGCATTGATGCGCTTTTGACCGCCACCTAGGCGAGCCTGCTCACGCTTGGCTTCTAGTTGTTTGATGATGTCCTGCATGGAATGCTCTCCCTTGTTTCTGAATCTTTAAATGAATGCTTGTTTCTTTATTGTTTCTTTATTGTTTCTTTATTTTTACTTCATTAAATCTAATAATCTTCTCGCAGCCACTGAGGCTGCCATGGTTCCTGAATTCACTGCTTCGCTTAATTCAGGTAAAAGTCTTTGTACTTGGGCATTGGCTTTGAAGTTTTGTCTCAAGCCTGCTTCAATGCGTTCCCACATCCATGCTTGGGCCTGTTGTTTTCTTCTTAATGCCAAGTGACCATGCTTGACTTGAATGTCTTTGAATGTGTTGACCATGTCCCAAAATTCTGTGATGCCCTCAGACTTCAAAGCACTCATGCGCATCACCTTTGGATGCCAAAGCGTTTCATCATGGTGAGCGTGCTCAGGATTGCCGTGCATACTGAATAAACGCAATGAACTCATGATTTGAACTTGGGCTCGGGTAGCAGCATCTGGATCTAAATCAACTTTATTGATGATCACCAAATCAGCCAACTCCATCACACCTTTTTTAATGGCTTGAAGATCGTCGCCAGCATTGGGGAGTTGCAACAAAACAAACATGTCGGTCATGTTGGCAACGGCTGTTTCGCTTTGGCCAACACCCACGGTTTCAACGATCACCACATCATGGCCAGCTGCCTCAGCAACCAACATCGCTTCTCTGGTTTTTTCTGCCACACCACCCAGGTTGCCTGATGAAGGTGTGGGTCTGATGAATGCTTTTTCATTGACCGATAAAAACTCCATGCGGGTTTTATCACCCAAGATTGAGCCACCCGAAACTGTGGAGGATGGGTCAATCGCCAAGACCGCCACACGATGGCCTTTGCTGATGAGGTACAAGCCCAAAACTTCAATGAAAGTCGATTTACCAACACCGGGAACACCAGAAATACCCAATCTAAAAGATTGACCACTCTTAGGCAGAATGGCATTGAGCACATCATCTGCTCTTAAGCGATGATCGGGTCTGGTTGACTCCAACAAAGTGATGGCTTTGGCCATGGCTCGGCGTTGTGCCGAGCCAGGTTTGGCATCAGCGCCACAGATGGCATCAATGAGTATTTGATCTTCTGTTTGCACGTTGGTCTGGGTCTTTGGTAGATTTTTATTGGCTAATCAATGATTCAATTATTTTTGAGCCAAACGAATTTGCTCAAGAACATCTTTGGCTGATGCTGGAATCGGTGTACCAGGACCATAAATGCCCTTCACGCCAGCTTCATACAAGAATTCATAGTCTTGACGTGGAACCACACCACCCACAAACACGATGATGTCATCAGCGCCCTGTTTTTTCAGTTCTTGACTGATGCTATTCCTTCCGAAAGAAATGTAAGTTGGT
>CAMBJN010000100.1 GCA_945867755.1 Polynucleobacter meluiroseus | reverse complement strand
GGTTTGCTTTGTGTTGATGATATTGATCATCTAAGTGAGTTTGCTCAAGGTGCCTTATTCAGGCTTCACAATTTGGTTCGCGAAGCAAGCCGCCAACACTTGATCACCGCCAGCCTTGCGCCATCATCAAATTTACAAATACGTGAAGATTTAAAAACGCGTTTGGTGTGGGGTTTGGTGTTTCAGATGCACGCTCTATCTGATTCTGAAAAATTACAAGCGCTTCACCAAGCTGCTGCCCAGCGAGGTTTGCAAATCTCCAATGAGGTGGCTCCTTGGCTCTTAAAACACTTTCATCGCGACATGCCAAGCCTCATGTCTTTATTGGAAGCTTTGGATAATTACTCTCTAGAAACTAAAAGAGCAATCACCCTGCCATTATTGAAAGAAATGCTCGCTCAAAAAAATTGAGCATAATGTTACACAGATGACACAAATTGCCTTATTTGACTTAGACCACACCTTATTACCTATTGATAGCGATCATGAGTGGGGAAGATTTTTAGCAAAAATTGGGGTCGTTGACTCTGAGTATTACGCCCAACAAAACGAACATTTTTACGCTGACTACAAAGCTGGTCGTCTAGATATTTACGCCTTTCTCGAGTTTGCCCTGAAGCCTCTAGCGAATCACTCAAGAGCGCAGTTAAATCAATGGCATCTTCAGTTCATGGAAGAAGTGATTCAACCTCAACTTAAATCCAGCGCCATTGATTTAGTCAAACGCCATCAAGATGCTGGTGACTTGTGTTGTGTTGTCACTGCCACAAATAGCTTTGTGACAAGACCGATTGTTGCGGCATTTCAGATTGATCATTTAATTGCTACTGAACCAGAGGTGATTGGCGATTCTTTGACTGGTAATTTCTCAGGCAAGGTGTTGGGGCTGCCCAACTTTAAAGAGGGTAAGGTCACTCGCCTAGAAGCGTGGCTCAAAGATCAACAACTATCTTTGAGTACTGTGCAAGGCAGTTACTTTTACTCAGATTCAATCAATGATTTACCGCTACTTGAAAAAGTATCTCGTCCAGTGGCCACCAATCCAGACAGCAGACTGCGTGACCATGCAGTGAACAATCAGTGGCCTATTTTGGAATTATTTCCATGATTCGTCGCTTCATCAATAAATTCTTTAAAAAGCCGACCGGTCAAAAGAAGCTGATTCATGGTCATTCACTAACTGCGCAAAAGATCAATAAGCGCACCCATCGAATCAACCCTGACTTACTTTCTAAGAATGCCGTCAAAGTAACCCATGTTCTTCAAGAGGCAGGATATGACGCCTATATCGTGGGTGGTGCCGTGCGTGATTTACTGCTAGGTATTGCACCCAAAGATTTTGATGTTGCAAGCAATGCCACACCCGATCAGGTTCAAAAACTATTTCGTCGCTCAAGATTGATTGGCCGAAGATTTCAAATCGTGCACGTTACTTTTTATGGCAAAGAACGTCCTGAGATCATCGAAGTTTCAACCTTCAGAGCCCATGCTCAAGCTGATCAAGCTGATGTGGCTGCAAGCGGAAGAATTCTTCGCGATAACGTTTGGGGCGATCAAGTGGAAGATGCCACACGCAGAGATTTCTCGATCAATGCGATGTACTACGATCCGCAAACTGAAGTTGTCTTAGATTATCACAATGGCATGAAAGACTTAAATGCCAAAATTATCAGAATGATTGGAGAGCCAACACAGCGATACCGCGAAGATCCGGTTCGCATGCTCAGAGCCGTTCGATTTGCGGCTAAAACTGGCTTTGTGATTGAAAAAGATACGCTTGCTCCCATCGAGCAGTTGGGCGATTTAATTCAGGACGTGCCAAGCTCACGACTATTTGATGAGATTCTTAAGTTACTCATGTCCGGCCATGCTTGGGCTTCGATTGAGGGTTTAGAAAAAGTTGGCTTACATCACAAAATACTTCCCTTAATTGAGGTTATTTTGAGCGATGAAGATAGGACTGCCTTTGTTAAGAAGTCGCTAGAAAATACTGACGAAAGAATCAAATCTGGCAAACCAGTGTCTGCCGGCTTTTTGTTCGCCACACTTCTATGGCATGACGTACAAGAAGCATGGGTTAATTTTGAAAATACTTCCATGCCAGCAGTTCCAGCATTGCACGCTGCCATCGATCAGGTCTTTGAGAATCAAAAAGAATTCTTGGGCATGCAAAGAAGGCATGAGGCCGACATGAGAGAAATTTGGACCATGCAACCTCGCCTAGAAAAGCGTGTGGGTCGATATCCTTATCGCTTGGTTGAAAGTCCAAAATTCAAAGCTGCTTACGATTTCTTGTTACTGCGCTGTCAAACCCAAGAAATTGATCCTGAAATTGGTCAATGGTGGACTGATTTTTGGCAAGGAGATGATCTCTTAAGAGCGGATTTGATGCTACAGGTTAAAAATACCCCCGGGGCGGCTGGATCATCCTCTGCCCCTAAAAAAAGGCGTCGCAGAACCCGCTCAAAAGCTGCAAAACCAGTAGTCGAGCAAACTAATTAAAAAAACGATAAAGTACAGTTATATTGAAAAGGGAGTTCCAATGGCATTGGCCTTCATTGGTCTTGGTGGCAATATTGGTGATACGACGCAACTCATCAAAGACGCCATCGTTTGTTTAGCTCAACATCCTGAGCTGCGGGTACTCACGCGCAGCTGTATGTATGAGAGCGCTCCTGTTGGTGCCGAAGGTCCTGATTTCATCAATGCGGTTGTTTCTCTTGAAACTCAATTAACTCCAGAAGATCTTCTGTCCATCTGTCAAAATATTGAAAACACTTTTGGTAGAGAGCGTCCTTATATCAATGCACCTCGCACACTTGATTTAGATGTTTTGGCTTACGATGATTTAGCAATTCAAAACGAAAGATTAACGATTCCACACCCGCGCATGATCGAGCGATCATTCGTTCTTTTTCCCCTCTTAGAAATCGCTCCGGATATTGACTTGCCAGGATTTGGTAAATTAGCGAAATACATACCAAATGTTGAGCACCAAAGAATTAACAAGGTGCAAGGGTGCAATTGCCCTAGTCAGCATATTTAAAGGGCAAGATACACATGAGTTATTTACAAGAATCAGCCACCAAGCGTGGCCTTGTGACCATTTCTAAACTTCAAGAAATGCGCCGTGCAGGTGAAAAAATTGCTGTTTTAACTGCTTATGATGCAAGTTTTGCAGCCCTCATGGATCAGGCGGGCATTGATGTGATTTTGATTGGTGACTCTTTGGGCAATATTGTTCAAGGTCAATCGAGCACCATCCCCGTGACGATTGAAGACATGGTGTATCACACCCGTTGTGTTGCCAAAGGACAAGAATCTGCTTTCTTGATCGCTGACATGCCCTTTGGATCATATTCAACGCCTGAGCAAGCCATGTTAAGCGCAGCGCAACTGATGAGGGCTGGCGCTCATATGGTGAAGTTAGAAGGCGGCACTTGGCTTGCGGAGACCGTGAAGTTTTTAATTGAAAGAAGTGTTCCTGTTTGTGCTCACCTGGGATTGTTACCTCAATCAGTTCACACCTTGGGCGGCTTCAAAGTTCAAGGTAAATCCACAGAATCAGCACAAACCTTGATCAATGATGCGAAAGCTCTGCAAGAGGCGGGTGCCCAACTTTTAGTTTTAGAAGCAATCCCATCAGAACTTGGTAAAAAAGTAACTGATGTAATCCAAATTCCAACCATTGGTATTGGTGCGGGACCTGATTGCTCTGGTCAGGTGTTGGTGATGCATGACATGTTGGGTGCATTCCCTGGAAGAAACCCCAAATTTGTTAAAAACTTCTTATCCGGGCAAAGCTCTATCGAGGCCGCATTTAAATGCTATGTCCAAGAAGTCAAAGCTGGGAAATTTCCCGGTTCTGAGCATTGCTTTAAATCTACTTAATTAAAGAAGTCTTTCACGCGATCCACCCAACCCTTTTGTTGAGGGTTGTGTTTGGCCCCGCCTAATTTCAGACTTTCATCTAATTGCTTCAAAATATCTTTTTGCTCTTGATTGAGCTTCACTGGTGTTTCTACCTGAACATGAATGTACAAGTCACCTGGCAAAGATGTTCTTAAGCTCCTAATACCTTTTGATCTCAATCTAAATGTTTTACCGCTCTGGGTTCCTTCTGGAACAACGAAGCTGGCTTTACCAGATAGTGTTGGGACTTGGATTTCGCCACCTAAGGCTGCATCAATGAATGAAATCGGCATTTGGCAATGCAGATCATCGCCATCACGCTCGAACACTGAGTGCTCTTTGACATGAACTTCAACATACAAATCACCGCTTGGCCCACCATTAACGCCCGGCTCACCGTTGCCAGCCGAACGAATTCTCATGCCGTCATCAATGCCCGCAGGGATTTTGACTTCAAGTGTTTTTTGAGATTTTGTTTTGCCTGCACCATGACATTTTTTACATGGCTTAGGAATGTGTTTGCCTGATCCATTACATCGTGGGCAAGTTTGCTGCATAGAAAAGAAGCCTTGAGAAACTCTGACCTGGCCAGCGCCATGACAAGTTCCGCAAGTTTCAACTTTTGTGCCTGGCTCAGCACCATTACCACCACAGCTTTCACAGTTAGACCAACTCGGCACTCTGATCTGCGTTTCGTGACCATGAGCAGCCTCTTCAAGAGAAATCTCCATGCTGTAGCGAAGATCGGCGCCACGATAGACCTGAGGTCCACCACGACCACCACGAGCGCCAGCAGCAGCGCCACCCCCAAAGATATCGCCAAAGATGTCGCCAAAGGCATCCGAGAAGCCACCAAAACCTTGACCGCCACCCATACCGCCCATATTAGGATCGACACCAGCATGACCATATTGATCATAGGCTGCGCGCTTCTGAGGATCAGATAGCATCTCATAAGCCTCTTTGGCTTCTTTGAATTTATCCTCAGCCTCTTTGCTATCAGGATTGCGGTCTGGGTGGTACTTCATTGCCAACTTACGATAAGACTTTTTGATCTCTTCGTCAGTGGCATTCCGAGCTACCCCCAGAATGTCATAAAAATCGCGCTTGTTAGCCAAAACTATTCCTTACTTCTTGTCGTTTACTTCCTTGAATTCTGCATCAACGACATTGTCGTCTTTAGGTTTAGCATTATCACCGCCAGCTTGTGCTGCTTGGTTTTTTTCAGCCATTGCAGCATACACTTTTTCACCTAACTTCTGACTAGCCTTGCCCAACTCTTCAGTTTTGGCAGTAATGGCGTCTTTATCAGTACCCTTGCCTGCTTCCTCCAAGTCTCTCATGGCAGCTTCAATTTTTTCTTTTTCACCAGCCTCTAAAGAAGCGCCATGCTCTTCAAGGGCTTTCTTGCTTGAATGAACCAAAGCTTCAGCTGTATTTTTTGCATCCACCAATTCACGCAATTTCTTGTCCTCTTCTGCGTTCTCTTCCGCATCTTTGACCATGCGCTGAATTTCTTCTTCAGATAAACCAGAGTTAGCTTTGATGGTGATTTTGTTTTCTTTACCAGTTGCTTTATCTTTGGCGCCCACGTGCAAAATGCCGTTAGCATCGAT
>CAMBJN010000099.1 GCA_945867755.1 Polynucleobacter meluiroseus | reverse complement strand
TGGGTTGGACCAGTTGGGCTTTGACCGTTCCAGTGGTTCTTTACTCAGCGGGACCGATGTTTGTGCTTGCTTGGCACAGTATTCGAAATTTTCCTAAAACAGGCATGTTGGGCATGGATGTGCCCGTATCTCTGGCAGTTGCCTTAGCCTTCATTGCAGGAACCATCAGTTTGGTCGTGGGTGTTGGTGAAAGTTATTTTGATTCCATCACCATGTTCATTGCATTTTTATTAGGGGCAAGATATTTAGAGCTGTTAGCCAGACAGGATGCGCAGGGTGGTGCGGAGGCTTTAGCAAAGCAATTACCTGCGACTTGTGATCGATTTGAAGATTATCCAAATACTGATTTAATTAAATCTGTACCGGTGGTCAGATGCGTGCTTGGTGATGTGTTGCGCATTTCTCCGGGTGATGTGATTCCGGTCGATGGTGTTTTACTTTCGGGTGAGGCCAGTTTGAACGAAGCGATTCTCTCTGGCGAGTCTCGTCCAGTGTCTAAAAATATCGGTGATGTTTTATATGCTGGCAGCCACAACATTGTCAGTCCCATTGTGATGCGCATCACGGCTTTGGGGCAGGGCACAAGAATTGCGGGTATAGCCTCATTACTTGATAAAGCTTTGTTAGCAAAACCTCAGGTGCTTGGCTTGGCAGAAAAATGGGCTGGTTATTTTGTGGTGTTCTTGATGGTTGCCGCCGGTCTTACTGCGATTGCTTGGTATTTCTTAGACCCTCTTAAGGCTTGGGAGACTGCGGTTGCAGTGTTGGTGGCAAGCTGCCCATGTGCTTTATCCTTGGCCACCCCTGCAGCAATGGCAGCTGCTCAAGGCGCTGTTACAAAATTAGGTTTGCTGATTGTAAGAGGTCATGTGATGGAAACTTTGGCCAAGGCAACAGATTTGGTGATTGATAAAACCGGCACCCTCACCACAGGCCATCCTGAGTTAAAAGCTATTTTGGCTTTGCGCCCAGGCTATACAGAGCAACAAGTGCTGGCGATTGCAGCGGCCATGGAATCTGGGCAAAAGCATCCTTTGGGTTTAGCAATTCTAGAGGCAGCAGAGAAGCAAGAAATTCAGCCAATCATCTTGAGTGAAGCGCCGGTCAGTGAATTAGGCAAGGGATTGCGTTCTGGCATTTATCAGCTGGGTGCGCGTCAGTGGTTAAAGCTTCAAGCTATCTCAATTGATCAGGAAAACGAACAAGCCAGCCTGATTTATTTAAAAGATGATCAAGGATTATTGGCGGTATTTGCTTTGCTGGATACGCCAAGGCCTGGCGCTACAGAGTTTATCAAGCGGGTTCAGGCACGAGGTATTCAGGTTCACCTTCTGTCAGGGGATGATCAACAAACGGTTGCGTGGTGGGCGTGCTACTTTGGGATTGAGCATCATCGAGGCGGGGCATTGCCTGAAGATAAATTTTCATTCAGTGAGGCCCTGCAAAAAGAAGGCAAGATAGTTTGGGCCGTTGGCGATGGGGTGAACGATGCACCATTTTTGGCAAAGGCCAACATCTCTGTTGCTGTCGGCAGTGGTGCGCCATTGGCGCAAGCTGGTGCTGATGCTGTGTTGACCACAGAATCATTAAAACCTTTGTCGCAAGCATTGGTACTTGCAGATAAATCCAAAATCATCATGCGTCAAAACTTGATATGGGCTTTTGTTTATAACGTGATTGCCATACCTGTTGCGATGATGGGATTAGTAAATCCTTGGATTGCAGGCATAGGCATGAGTTTGTCATCTTTAGCGGTTACTCTGAACGCTTGGCGTTTAAGAAAAACGAGTGAATAAGCTTATTTCATCATCAATGAGCTAGACTAGTCGCATGGAAAGTCTTTATCTACTCATACCAATGTCGCTGGTTGTCATCGCAGTGATCGTCCTGATTTTGTATTGGGCAGTTAAGGGTGGTCAATTTGAAGATTTAGAAGGTCCAGGTTACTCTATTCTGATGGATGATGATGTTTCCTCTGATCGTGTCGTAGACAAATCCCCTACAGCAAACTTACTTAATAAAAAAGAGTAATTCTTAGCGACGAACTTGACCTATATCAATGTTGATTGAGGCGGTCAGTTTTTATAATCGCAATAGGATAAATCGGCCTTTAGGCTAGTAAGGGAGAAACCATGGGGTTAACCGTGGGTAATACACAAGACAACTTCAACTACAAAGTTGTTCGTCAATTTGCTTTGGTAACAGTGCTTTGGGGCATTGTGGGCATGTTGGTAGGAGTCATTTTGGCGGCACAGCTAATTTGGCCAGATATCACCATGAATATTTCTTGGTTGAGCTATGGTCGTTTACGCCCATTGCACACCAATGCTGTGATTTTTGCCTTCGGTGGTAGCGCATTGTTCGCTACTTCCTACTACATCGTGCAACGCACCTGTCAGGTTCGTTTGTACTCAGATAAGTTGGCAGCTTTCACATTTTGGGGCTGGCAAGCAGTGATTGTTGCTGCAGCAATCTCATTGCCATTGGGCATGTCAACTTCAAAAGAGTATGCCGAGCTTGAGTGGCCGATTGATATTTTGATCACATTAGTTTGGGTTGCATACGCTGTGGTTTTCTTTGGCACAGTGATCAAGCGCAAAACAAAGCATATTTATGTATCTAACTGGTTCTTTGGTGCTTACATCCTAACGATTGCCATGTTGCACATTTTCAATAACTTGGAAATGCCAGCAAGTCTATTCAAGTCTTACTCTGCTTATTCAGGCGCACAAGACGCAATGGTTCAGTGGTGGTATGGTCATAATGCCGTTGGCTTTTTCTTAACCACCAGCTTCTTGGGCATGATGTATTACTTCATTCCTAAGCAAGCAGAGCGCCCAATTTATTCATACCGTTTGTCTATTGTTCACTTCTGGGCATTGAACTTCACGTATATGTGGGCAGGTCCTCACCATTTACAACACACAGCCTTGCCTGACTGGACTCAGTCTTTAGGCATGGTGTTCTCATTGATTTTGTTGGCGCCATCATGGGGAGGCATGATCAACGGCATCATGACTTTGTCTGGCGCATGGCACAAGTTGCGCAGCGATCCAATCTTGAAGTTCTTGATCACCGCTTTATCTTTCTACGGTATGTCTACGTTCGAAGGATCAATGATGTCAATCAAGACCGTGAACAGCTTGTCACACTACACAGACTGGACCATTGGTCACGTGCACTCTGGTGCATTGGGTTGGGTAGCGATGATCACGATTGGTTCTATGTATTACTTGATTCCACGTTTAGTGGGTCAAAAAGAAATGCACAGTACCAAGTTAATTGAATTGCATTTCTGGATTTCTACCATCGGTGTCGTTCTTTACATTGCAGCTATGTGGATTGCTGGTGTGATGCAAGGTTTGATGTGGAGAGCCTTCCAACCAGACGGTACTTTGACATACAGCTTTGTTGAATCTGTAAAAGCAACTTATCCGTTCTACATGATTCGTTTGTTAGGCGGCGTGTGTTTCTTGTCAGGCATGTTTGTGATGGCCTACAACGTTTTAAAAACTGTTCAAAACAAGAAATTTGTAGACGCACCAATTCCAACAAGTAACTTGGCAGCTGCCCACTAAGCCAAAGGAGAGATCACTATGTCTGATAATAAAAAATTCTTCTCTCACAACACGCTAGAAACCAATGTGGGTTGGTTGATTGTGATGACTGTGGTGGTTGTAGCCATTGCTGGTTTGGTGCAGATCGTGCCATTGTTTTTCCAGCACTCAACGACCAAGCCCGCTGAAGGCGTAACGCCTTATTCAGCACTTCGTCTAGCGGGTCGCGATGTGTATCAAAGAGAAGGTTGTGTTGGCTGTCATTCGCAGCACATTCGTACTTTGCGTTCAGAAACTGAACGCTATGGTCCTTACTCGATTGCTGGTGAATCTGTGTTTGATCGCCCATTCTTGTGGGGTTCAAAGAGAACTGGTCCTGATTTAGCTCGTGTGGGCGGACGCTATTCTGATGAATGGCACCGCATTCATTTGCGTAATCCTCGTGACGTGGTGCCTGAATCTAATATGCCTGGGTACCCATGGTTGGCAAAAGCGCCCGCCAGTAATGTGGGTGATATTTCTGCGCATATGAGAGCCATGAGCCGTTTAGGTGTTCCTTACACGGAAGAAGAAATTGCTAATGGACCAAAAGAGCTTGAAGGCAAGACTGAAGAAGATGCATTAATTGCTTACTTGCAAGGTTTAGGAACCAATCGCCGTGCGGTTGATCCTGTGAAAACAACAGCAACTCAGTAATTTCAAATAAGAGATAGCAATGGAAAATATCGTGCCGTATCTATCAGCAACATCAACCGTCTTGGGTTTGGTGTTTTTTGTGGGAATTGTTTGGTGGGCGTGGTCTGCCAATCGACGTTCTGCAAACGATGAATCAGCACAGTTACCGTTTGATCTCCCAGATGAATATAAGAAAGATGATAAGAAGGATCAATCATGAGTGATTTTTTCAGTAGTGGATGGGGCATTTATATTGCGCTTGTAACGGGCGTGGGCATCATTTGGTGTCTGTATTTGTTGTTTTCTCAGCGTAAAACCAATGTCACTTATGAGGCTGATGGTTCTGTGGCTGACACAGGGCACGTATGGGATGATGATTTACGTGAATTGAATAATCCGCTACCACGTTGGTGGATGTGGATGTTCGTGTTGTCATGTGTGTTTGCAATTGTTTATTTAATTTTGTACCCAGGCATGGGTACTTATGAGGGTGTTTTAGGGTACACAACACGTTCTGCTCACGATTCATCCGTTGTTCAAGCAAACCAACAGTTGAAGCCTGTCTATGCAAAATATATGGAGATGGATACAAAACAAGTGGCTGCTGACCCTGCTGCTCGAGAAATGGGTCAACGTCTGTATCTGAACTATTGCGCTCAATGTCATGGTTCTGATGCCGGTGGCTCTAAAGGGTTCCCTAATTTGGCCGACACTGATTGGTTATATGGTGGGGATATTCAGGACATCAAACAAACATTGATCGCGGGTCGTTCTGGTGTGATGCCTGCTTTTGCTCATCTTGAAAGTGCTCAAGTATCAGACGTTGCAAACTACGTTCGTAATCTGTCAGGCTTGGCAGCTGATCAAATCAAGGTGGGTCGTGGCGCAGAGGTTTATAAAGCTAATTGCGCAGCTTGCCATGGTGCTGAAGGTAAGGGTATGGCTGCCATGGGTGCCCCGAATTTGACTGATAAAGTTTGGTTATACGGTGGTTCAGAAGCAGCCATCATTGAGTCAGTACTTAAAGGCCGCAATGGTGTGATGCCGCCACATGAGACTATTTTGACTCCTGAAAAGATTCATTTATTAACGGCTTATGTTTGGGGGTTATCAAACGTGAAAGAAAAACCCAATAAATAATGTCGAATGACTTTCTGGTAGATGAGGGTGGCTCACAAAATACAGTTGAACTTTCTCTCTACGAGGTAAGACGCAAAATATACCCCCGCTCAGTGAGTGGGGTTTTTGCCAAGTGGCGCGTAATTTTAATTTTTGCTACTCAGATTTTGTTCTACGGCCTGCCTTGGGTCCAATGGAACGATCGTCAAG
>CAMBJN010000098.1 GCA_945867755.1 Polynucleobacter meluiroseus | reverse complement strand
ATTGCATCCCGAGCAAATATGCCTTTCCCGAGTGTCGTCGTCAGGTGTTTTTAAGGTCACGGTTGAACCGCATTTGGGGCAATAGTTCATTGCAACATTATCGTTTAATTTAAGATTTTGACGATGCCACGCAAGGCATTAGTAAAAATCACTTCTTCGGCATTCAAAACATCGGCGCGCGTGATGTTTTGTTCAGCGGCCTGATACTTTACATCCTTCAGGACGATTGATCTCATCACACCTGGCAAGCATCCTGATGCAAGGGGAGGCGTTAACCATCGACCATCTTTTTTAATGAAGACATTTGATCTGCCACCCTCAGTCACAAATCCTAGTTCATTGATAAACAGTGCATCAAAGGCGCCTAATTTCTCGGCTGCCAGCCATGCTTGATCATAAAGTTTGCGACGCGTCACCTTGTGACCCAATAATCGATCTGCAGAAGACATCGTTGTATCAGTTGCCAAAAGATCACTGGCCCAAAGGACAGGACCAGCTTGAAGATTTTGTATCACTGCAGTTTTAACGCTGAGGAGTCCTTCTGCTGACAAATCTAAGCGCAGTCTATAAATCAACTTTGTATCAAGTTGTGAGCAGACTTCTTGTATCAGACTGTTGGCTTTGTTTGAATCAAACTTAATCTCTAATTCTTTAGCAGATTGAGAGATTCGAGCAAGGTGCATCTCAAGATGGCAGGGCCGCCCAATCTCAATGCGAATTGTTTCAAATAATCCAATGGGTTCTGTTTGATTTTGTAATGCATATAAAAATCCAGCTTTGGTTTGGCACTCATGCCACTCATCAGCACTCTCTGAATCTATGGTGATGCCACCACCAACGCCCATTTGGAAATTTTGGCTCTTTTCAAGTTCCAAGGTTCTGATCACAACACTCATCCCAAGATCACCTAGGCCTGCTTTTGAGCTTGGATCAAACCAAGCTATGGCGCCACAGTAAAGGTTTCTTGGCTCTGACTCTAATTCTTGAATCAACTCCATAGTTCTCTTCTTGGGTGCACCCGTTACTGAACCACACGGAAAAATCGCTTGAAGTAATTCTTTGAGCTTTAAATTTTCTTTGGATATTGAGCTAATGGTTGATGTCATTTGTAAAACATCACCGTGTTGTTGAACTTCAAATAAATTTGGAACTTTGACTGAGCCAGGCAATGATATTTTGCTTAAATCATTTCTGAGTAAATCAACAATCATGACATTCTCGGCACGATTTTTTTCATCATCATGAAGTTCTTTAGAACTACTTTCGCCAACTTTAGCAGTACCTTTCATGGGTTTTGTCATCAAGGTATTGCCCGTCTTTTGCAAAAACCATTCGGGCGAACATGACAAGACCCAACCATCAGCATGATCGATATACGCACCATAAGGGCCCGGCTGTTTTTGTCTGAGTATTTCGTATGCGGCTAAGGGCGAGCCTATTAATTCACCTTGGATGCGATAGGTGTGATTGACCTGATAAGTGTCACCAGCTTTGATCCACTCTTGGATCTTGGAGATATCAGCTTCGAATTGCTGTTGCTTGATGCTCGTAACAGTCTTCTGAATCATTGGAGGGTCGACCACTTGATTGGTTTGAGCCTTGAGCCACTGATTCACATCATCTTTGCTGAGCTTTCGAACATCCTTAAATACCCAAGCTTGTACCCAAGGGGTCTTCGATATTTTAGGAGTCAATCCTAAGAGATATTCACCCAGCTCATAACTAAGACAAGTGACAACATATTGTTGGTCATGGATGGCTTGTTCAATCTCTTGAAGTGCCGCTTCAAGATCGCCAGCGTTGCTAGCGTGAATTGTTTTTAGGGGGGACTGATAGAGCCTGCTGCTTGGCTTATCAATTGAACTTTGAGCATCATCTAGCAAGATGGTGCAAGAAAGATGCTCAAAGTCACTCATCGATTACTTGCCAATAACTTTGGCACTATTGATCACGATGGTTGTAGTTGGTACATCAGCAAAAGGACGCTTGCTGGTGGTGCTCACAGCTTTGATTTTGTCGATTGTTTCTGTGCCCTTGATCACCATACCAAACACAGCATAACCATGACCATCTGGGCGAGGGTAATCCAAGTTCTTGTTATTCACCACGTTTATAAAAAACTGAGCGGTTGCAGAATCAGGCACATTGGTTCTTGCCATAGCGATTGAGTACACCACATTGCTCAAGCCATTTTGTGATTCAAGTGGAATAGGCGCTTTGGTTGCTTTCTGTTGCATGTCTGGAGTAAAACCACCGCCTTGGACCATGAAGTTATTGATCACTCGATGAAAAATAGTGCCGTTATAAAAACCGCTGTTCACATAGCCTAAGAAGTTCTCAACGGTTTTAGGTGCTTTTTCAGGATTGAGTTCAACAACAAAATCACCCATGCTTGTTTTGAACTCAACTTTTGGACCTGCAAAGGCAAGTGTTGATGCGGTAATAAGAAGGGCAGCTAATAGTTTTTTCATGGAATAGATACTTAAAGTTGGAAACCCTAAGTATGCCAAAGATATTGAAACAACATAAAACCAGGACTGATTAAAGTGCTAATCCTATTTAAACTAAGCAGCTTATTAGATTCTTATCAAAATCTAGTGCTGGCATTCAGGCCAACCATCCAATTGCGTCCTGGAGCGGGCTCGAACGGTGATCCATTGCTAACAATCACAGATCCTATATATTTCTTATCAGTGAGATTATTTAGCTGACCATAACCCGTGATTGTCATTGAATTGATATCAACTCTATGGGCAAGTCTAAGGTTATAGAGGGAATAGCCGCCGGCCTTGGTACTGTCTGTATTTGTATCACTACTGTGGTTTGCGCCAGCTGTAACAAATTCAAATGTTGCCAATGCCCCCATCACCTGACGGTATTTATTGCGCTGAAAATCAGTGCCTGACCATTGAATGCTGGAGTAAGCCATGCCATTTGGAATCCCGGGAATTTTGTTGCCAGTATTTACTATGCTTGTCCCATAAGTAAAGCGTTCATTGAATTCGGCATCAATCAACGTTCCAGTTAAGTTAAATTTCATCGAAGAAATGAATTGGTTTTGATAGGCTAATTCCAAACCTTTTCTTGTAGTACCTCCTGGATTATTTGTGAATGCTGTTCCTACCGCGCCAGATACTGCAGTGATAATCTCATCAGAAGTTTTGACATAAAAAACGGCCAAGTCAAGACGACTTCGATTGTTTGGTAACCATTTCAGACCAGTTTCGTAGTGATTGCTTCTAGAGGCCTTTAAACTGGTATTGAAAGTATTATTTAGATTAAGGTCGTAACTCATTTCAGCAAGTGTTGGAGTTTCTAGACCTCTGCCATAGTTTGCATAGATGTTCATACGCTCAGTGGCATGATAGGTGATGCCAGTCACTGGGTTGACAGCATTAAACTTAACTTCACCCAGTGATCCAACAGGCGTAGCTCCAGTAGTCCCACCAAGATTTGAGCTCGCAAGCTTTACATTTGTGGATCGTGCTCCACCTAAGATGGACCATTTCTCATTCAAGAGCATGTTTACTTGAGCATATAAATCTGTATTCTGCGCCAAGCGATCTTCATTTCTTGATAAGGTACCTGTTTTGTCAGCATTATTTGCAGTGGCGGTTCCAGCTTGATTAATTTCTGTTGATTTATCAAAATCGAATCCAACAACCCACAAGGTATCTTTACCAATAATGCTTGATTTTGATGAATAGCTTAGACCAAGTCCGTAATAGTCGCGATCCAAGCCAACCCATGATGGTGTCGCGGTAAAGTTATTAAAATGTGTATTTTCACGATTACCACCATATATGCGACCACTGACTTTTGAAAAACCATCAACTGCATGAGTAAGTACTGTGCCCACTTGATTTTGTTTGATGATTTTTCTTTGATTTTGTGTTCTTTTTGACAGTTCTGGCGTAGCAATTGCTTCTGCTTGGCTTAATCCAGCGGGATCGTTGGCATAGGGCATATCAAAGATGTTGGCAATGAAATCAAGCTTGGTTTGATCATTATGTTGATAAGCTAATTTGCCATTGAATTGATTTCTTTCGGCTTGACTGTTTTGCCTAAAGCCATCAGTTTTAAAGGTGCTGTAGTCAGCCACCAATCCAAACTTGCCGATTTTGTCTGCATATTGCCAGTCTGTGCGATTTGTTCCATAAGAGCCGGTGTGTCCTTGAATCAATAGCTCTGGACGATCAGGTGCCTCGCGCGTGAATGTTTGTATCACGCCACCAGCTGCGTTGCCGTAAAGTTGTGCAAGCGGTCCCCTGAGGACCTCAATTCGATCAGTGGAAGTAAGGCTCACAGTTGCGCTTTGACCTTGACCATCAGGAATCGTTGCTGGAATACCATCAATGATTAACCTGACACCTCTGATGCCAAATTGGGTTCTTGCTCCAAATCCTCTGATAGAAATCTGTAAATCTTGTGCGTAGTTTTGACGGTTTAATGCGACAACACCGGGAATCCTATTTAGGGACTCAGACATGTTGACCTGAGGCCCGGCATCCTCAATCACCTCTCTAGAAATTGCTTGAAGGGATGCTGGGGCATCAAAGCTTTTTTGTTCAAATCTATTGCTGGTTGTAACAACATCTTCAAGGATTGTTTCTGAGTGCGCTGTTATTGGTAGAACAAACAAGCTACTTATAACAGTTGCTAGGTACTTTCTTTTCATGGTGGGCTCATTAAACAATCAATCAATCAAACAAACAAATATAAAACTAAACTTTTTTAGAAATTTCTTATGACCATTTACTTAAGTGACAAAATGTATTTTGCCAGCGTTGTTGCTTCAGCGTCCGTCACTTGAGCCTGTGGAGGCATCATATCAAGACCCCAAACTCCGGAGCCACCAGCTTTAATTTTTTTCGCAATATAAGTAGTTGCATTTTTGTCAGTAGCATATTTAACTGAAATTTCTTTGAAATTTGGACCATATTTGCGTTTATCCATAGCGTGGCAGGCAAAACAATTTTTCTTTTGTAGCAATTCATAATCTGCTTTGGCTATCCCACTAGCACCTAACATCAATACTAGGGTTAACAATTTCATCAAATTAGACATATCTCAATCCTTGATATTCACTGAACTTCATAAATGAACAAAAAAAGATGCGCTACTTTTCGGTAGCGCATCCTGTTGCTTTAGATAAATTATTGCGGTGTTACGCGAATAATATTTCCTTGATCTTCAAGAACAACATAAAGGTTGCCATCTGGGCCTTGTGAGCAGCCGCGGAAGCGACCTGTTGCAGTTGGCCATGAGATATCACTCTTTGTTGCTTTTAATCCATCAGAGCTGACCTTTAGGAGTTCAATGCGGTTCGCAACTGGTGTTCCGTGAATACCGATACCGGCATAACCAACCACCATTTGACCATTCCAATCTTTCCACTTAGCTCCAGATAAGAATGTGTTGCAGAACATACCTTGAGATAGACCGTTGTTATTCCAAGCTGGTTTCATAGCCTTAGGATAAGTTTTTAGGTCTGTCATAGGCATGAATGCAGCGCGTTGCTTTGGATCCATCGCACCCATTTGATTAGGTGAGTATCCGCAGTAGTCATCAGGACAATCTTTTCTGCCAGCCACGTTTGGACGTGGATCCCAACCAGCATTTCCGCCATTTTCTAAAGCAGTAA
>CAMBJN010000097.1 GCA_945867755.1 Polynucleobacter meluiroseus | reverse complement strand
ACGATCGCGGCGCATGTCCGCCAACCAACCCCAAGTAAAAGGGCCCAAGATGCGCGTGATCTGAAACATCGACATCAAGGCAGCGATTTCAATCGCGCCGAAGCCTTTACTGGCAAAGTAAAGACTGGCATAGGGTGACATCAACCCAACATATGAAAAGTAAAAAAAGAAAAAGGCTGCGAAAGACAGTCGTACCAGACCAGTCATTGCAGCACTCTATTTAGGGACGTTGTGCTGGAATGCGTGGCGTACTGACACTGACATCGCCGCACTGGGCACGATGTCTTAAGACATGATCCATGATCACCAAGGCCAACATGGCTTCAGCGATTGGCGTGGCACGAATACCCACACAAGGATCATGACGACCTTTGGTTTGCACCACGTAGGCATCACCAGCACGATCGATGGATTGCTTTGGCGACATGATCGATGACGTTGGTTTAATCGCAATCGATACAACCACGTCTTGACCACTGCTGATACCACCCAACATACCGCCGGCGTTGTTGCTTGCAAAACCATCTGCAAACATTTCATCGCCATGCTCACTGCCTCTTTGAGCAACACTCTTAAAGCCTGCACCAATCTCAACACCTTTGACGGCATTGATGCCCATCATCGCGTGCGCAATGTCTGCATCTAATTTGTCAAAAATAGGCTCACCCAAACCAACTGGTACATTTTTAGCCACCACGGTCAAGCGTGCACCACAAGAGTCCCCTGCTTTGCGCAGTTGATCCATGTAGGCCTCTAGCTCAGGAATGATCTTGGCATTCGGTGCAAAGAATGGGTTTTGCGAAATCTGTGACTGATCTTCAAAGGGAATCTCAAAATCACCCAATTGAGTCATGTAGCCATAAAAACTGATGCCGTGTTTTTCAGCCAACCATTTTTTTGCTACAGCAGCAGCTGCCACAACAGGAGCTGTTAAACGCGCAGAAGAACGACCACCACCGCGTGGATCCCGAATGCCGTACTTATGCCAGTATGTGTAATCAGCGTGTCCTGGTCTAAAACTATCCAAGATATCGCTGTAGTCTTGGCTGCGTTGATCGGTATTACGTATTAATAATGCAATTGGGGTGCCGGTTGTTTTACCTTCAAACACACCTGACAGAATTTCTACTTGATCAGCTTCTTGACGTTGTGTGACGTGACGTGAAGTACCTGGTTTACGACGATCTAAGTCAAGTTGAATGTCTTCAACTGATAAAGACATGCCCGGAGGACAGCCGTCGACAACAGCCCCGATTGCGGGTCCATGAGATTCACCAAAAGTGGTGATACGAAATAAGTGTCCTAGTGTGCTTCCAGCCATGCCTCAATTATGACATTGGTCTGGAAATGAAGCTTGATTTGCCATTCTTATTTTTTGCTATTTTTGTAATTCTTGGCAAAGAGTACAAATTCTCTAGGGAGAATTGCTTTACGAAATGGCTTTACGCAGCGGTTTTCTGAGTGGCTTTATTTAACAGGCTCGCCCGACTCTTCAGCCGCTGGCCAATCGCGGATATAGGCTTTGAGCATATTGTTTTCAAAACCTTGGGCTTCTACCACTGCTTTGGCAACGTCATAGAAAGAGATCACGCCATTCAAAGTATTGCCATCCAATACTGGTAAGTAGCGCATGTGTTGATCAAGCATGATGCGGCGCGCTTCATCCAAGTCCATTTCTGAGGTGCAAGTCATGGGAGATTTTTCCATCACAGCGCCGACTGTTTCTTGGCCCACTGTTCCATGACCCTTTGCCATGCTGTTGATCACCTCACGAAAAGTCAGAATACCCACTAAATCTGAGCGTTCCATCACCATCAAGGAGCCAATGTCTTTTTCTGACATGATTTGCACGGCGGCCACAAGTGAAGTACTCGGAGTAACAGTGAAAAGAGTTGATCCTTTAAAGCGCAAAATATCACTGACTTTCATGCTTCCCTCCTATTATTTTGTCTTGTTAGCTTAGTCTATCAGTAGGAGTTGTCACAATCCATACTTTGCGCATAGGGGCTTACCCCCAGCTCAGGCTGTTGTTTTTAAGACTATTGGCTAATGGGGCGCTTCCAAGCCCTGATGATGGGCATATTGGCCACCATGGTGGCGCCCGCCAAGGTGACCCACCAGGTCAAGTAAATCCAGACCAAGAACAAAGGCAGGATGGCAAATGCGCCATAGACTGTTTTATAGATCGGGTAGCTTGCCACAAACCAAGCAAAAGCAGATTTGGCCACCTCAAAAATGATGGCAGCGCAGGCGCCACCCAGGATGGCATCGCGCCACTCCACTCGTTCATAAGGCAGTATTTTGTAGACCAAGCTGAAGGACATGGTTGAAAGCAATAAGGGGAAAGCGCCTGCAATGAAGTTAAAGCCATCACTCAAAGGGCCGATCAGGCCTTTAGAGGCACTCAAGACCATGGAGCTCAAATAAATACTCAAGCCCAATAAGAGTGGACCCATCACAGTGGCCACCAAGTGAATACCAATGCGCTTTAAGAATGGGCGTGGGTTTTGAACTTGCCAAATGCGGTTGAAGGCATTTTCAACTGTGATCAATGTGAAAAATACGCCAATCACCAAACCAACCGTACCAAAGATGGTCAAGCCTTTTGCCTTGAGCGCAAATTGGTTGAGGTAAATCAGAATGGGGTCACCAATGGCCCCAGGGATCAGGTTGTCTGAAAGCCATTCTTGGAAGGCCGCACGCAGCTTTAAAAAACGCGGTAAGGCCGCCAAGAGAGCGAAGGAAACCGTTACCATAGGCACAATCGACAAGATGGTAGTGAAAGACAGGCTGGCTGCCATTTCATTGATACGGCTTACCTTGGCGCGTTCACGCAGGTATTTAAAAAAATTGAGGAAAGAGTCTTTATGACGAATTGCTTGCACGGCTCTATCATAAGCAAGATACATCAATGAGTACACATTCTATGAATTCTGATATTAATGTTTTGGTTCTTTATTACTCCCGACATGGCGCTACGCGCCAGTTGGCAGAGCTGATTGCCGAGGGGGTTGAAAGCGTTCCTGGCGTGACAGCACGCTTGCGCACAGTGCCTGCTATATCTGCTGTTTGCGAAACCACTGAATCTGATATCCCAGCGTCTGGCCCTCCTTATGTTGAGAACAAGGATCTTCAAGAATGTGCTGGTTTAGCCTTGGGCTCACCAACCCGTTTTGGCAATATGGCTTCAGCCATGAAATACTTTTTAGACAATACCACCGCCGAGTGGTTGTCTGGCGCTCTGGTTGGCAAACCTGCCTGCGTGTTCACCAGCACCGGCAGCCTGCACGGTGGTCAAGAAAGCACACTTCTATCAATGATGATTCCATTGATGCATCACGGCATGGTGATCGTGGGTCTGCCCTACAGTCATCCTGAATTGATGAACACTCAAACCGGTGGTACACCGTATGGTGTGACGCATTTTGCAAAAGCCGATGGTTCGGCGCCAATTTCTGCTGATGAGAAAAAATTAGCGATTGCTCAAGGTAAACGTTTGGCTGAAATGGCGAGAAAATTATCAGCATGAGCGATTCGGTTCAGGCACACCCATTGCTTGCTCCCCAAGATCATTGGCGTTTGATCGCTTGGTTTGCATGGTTTGCTTTGATTGTTCTTTGTATTTTGTGGGAAGCTGTTTTGGCGCCCATCAAACCCGGTGGCTCATGGGCTGTCATCAAAGTGATGCCGTTGCTGTTTGCTTTGAAAGGTATTTGGCAAGCACGTAGTTACACCATGCAGTGGTCATCAATGTTGGTGATGCTGTATTTCATTGAGGGTGTAGTACGTTTAAATGACAAGGGCTTATCCGCTTACTTGGCTGGCTTAGAAATTGTTTTAAGCTTGGTGGCCTACTTTGCATTATTGGCATATTTGAAGCCTTTGAAAAAAGTAGCGAAAATGAAAAAAGCAGAAGATGAATTGGCAAAGAAGTTGAAGGAAAAGCAGTTAGAAGAAAATAAGTAAACAGTAAAAAATAGAAAAATTGAGGAAGACAAGATGTCATTGAATGATCAAGAATTGATTGCTGGCTTTGAAAAGATCATTGGCAAGACTCAAGTGATCACAGCCCCTGATGATTTAGAGCCCTACTTGGTTGATTGGCGCAAGCGTTATCGCGGTCAAGCTATTGCTGCTCTGCGCCCAGGTAATACGCAAGAAGTGTCAGAGATCGTGAAACTGTGTGCCGCCAATCGCATCGCGATTGTTCCGCAAGGTGGTAACACCGGTATGTGCGGTGGCGCCACACCTAACAGCGATGGCAGGCAAGTGGTGATCTCTTTGAACCGCATGAACCAAGTGCGTGCGATTGATATATCCAATCAAACCATCACGGTTGAAGCTGGCATGATTTTGCAGTCACTTCAAGAGGCAGCCACAGCTGCTGATCGTTACTTCCCATTGAGTTTGGGTGCTGAAGGTAGTTGCACGATTGGTGGCAATTTATCAACCAATGCAGGCGGTACATCGGTGTTGCGTTATGGCAATGCGCGTGAGCTTTGCTTGGGCCTTGAAGTGGTGATGCCCAATGGCGATATTTTGGATAGCTTGCGTGGTTTGCGCAAAGACAATACTGGTTACGATTTACGAGACTTGTTCATTGGTGCCGAGGGCAGTTTGGGTCTCATCACCGCAGCGGTGATGAAATTGTTCCCGCGCCCAGTGGCTAATTGGACAGCCTTGGTGGCGGTTCCACATGCTGATGCTGCGGTGGAGTTATTGAATCGCTTTCAGGCAGGCGCTTCAGCGCAACTCACTGGTTTTGAAATGATGTCCGATGAAAGTTTGGCATTGTTAAAGCATTACTACCCTGCTCTGGCGAGTCCATTAAGTGGTCCGAATGCTTATGAGGTCTTGGTAGAAATTTCTGATTACGAGAGCGAAGAGCACGCCATGCAGTTGATGGAGTCCATCTTAGAAGGCGCCCTTGAATCTGGTTGCGCCAGCGATGCAGCGATTGCAAGCAATCTTGCTCAAGCCAGAAAGTTTTGGGACATGCGTGAGCACGTGCCTTTGGCTCAAGCCGATGATGGCCCGAACATCAAACACGATGTATCTTTACCCATTTCAGCGATCCCGAGTTTCATCACCACTTGTAATGACATGCTTCGCGCAAAGTACCCAGGTGTGCGCGTGATCAACTATGGTCACTTGGGTGATGGCAACTTGCACTACAACATCGCAGGTCCAAGCTCAGCTCAAACCGAAGAATTTTTCACCAGCAAGTCCAAAGAGATCCAAGCTTTGGTGTACGCCGAGGTTGAGAAGATGAATGGCTCTATCTCTGCAGAGCACGGTGTGGGTCAACAAAAGGTGGCTTACTTAAAAGGCCATCGTGGTGAAGTGGCCTTGGGTGTGATGAAAGCCATCAAGCAGGCTTTGGATCCTCATAATTTGATGAACCCTGGCAAGGTGATTGCTTCTTGATCTGCTAATTAATCCGCTGATTGATCTAATCAGGCAATAAAAAAAGCTCCTGATATTTCAGGAGCTTTTTTGTTTTTAGTGTTTGTTTTTGCTTTGCTTATTTAGCCGTGGCCTCAATCATGCAGTTTGAAATGTCTGAGAAGTATTTCAATGCTGTACTGGTAGGCTCGATGTATTTTTTACGACCATCAGTTTCAACCACATAAGTGACCATGTCTTTGTCACGCAATT
>CAMBJN010000096.1 GCA_945867755.1 Polynucleobacter meluiroseus | reverse complement strand
TGGCTGGACTGATCTTGTTGCCCATGGCTTGGAAGTTGTTCAAATCTGATGCCCCAATTTGGCAGAACAAGATTCGTTTTCTCTGGCTGGGTTTGCTGGGCGTTGGCTCATACAACGCACTTTTGTATCTTTCTCTAGAAACATCAACGCCCATCAATGTGACCTTGATTGGCGGCAGCATGCCCATGTGGACGATCATCATTGGCGCATTGTTCTATCAACAAGCAGTGCAATTCAAGCAAATGACGGGCGCCTTGATTTCATTATTGGGGGTCGTGATTGTTCTGACCCGTGGAGACTTATCCAGCATCTTGGATATCCAGTTGGTGATTGGCGATCTGTATATCTTGTTGGCCACCATCTTGTGGGGTTTTTATAGTTGGATGTTAAGCCGTCCCGGTAAGAGTACTGAACGACAATGGCCTTGGGCGGAGTTCTTGTTAGCTCAAGTCCTTTTTGGCGTGTTTTGGTCGACCGCCTTTTTAGGTGTTGAGTGGGCAACTGATGCTGTGGTGTTTGAGTTCACAAAATCCACCATCACCTTGTTGATCTTCGTGGCAATTGCACCATCGCTGATTGCCTATCGTTGTTGGGGTTTGGGCGTGACAATCGCAGGACCTGCGATAGCCGCATTTTTTGCCAACTTGATACCGCTATTCACCGCCTTGATGTCAGCTGCTTTGCTGGGTGAACCGCCTGAGTTGTTTCATGGCTTGGCATTTATGATGATTGTTGCGGGTATTGTGATTTCTTCTCTAAAGAAAAAATCAATCAACTAATTCAAAGCGACCGTCTTCCATCTCTGCTTGAGGTCGAACCCAGTAATCATGAGTCTGCATTGATTCATAGACATAGGCCATTTCAAGGGTGGCCTCGATCTTGGCTAAACCAATCACCAAATAGAACCCACCCGTTTTCTTATGGCGTAAGCGACTACCGATGGGGAATAAACTGGGATGTGTTTTGCGCATCATTGAGTGACTCGATTATTTTTCCAAAGAGAAAACTGAGTATAAAAAATAAAGAGCAAACCCCAAACTGCAATTGATGCATAGGCTGCGGTCCAGCCGCCATAGCCAAAGTGACGACTGATATCGAGAGTTGCTCCAAATATCGCAGGACCCACAAAGCCTGCGCCAAAGCCCATCAATGAATGTAAACCCATCGCTGTTCCTTTGATGTCTTGTGGAACGCTGATGACCAGGCCAGCGGTTAGAGTGGCAGAGTCCGCCATGACAAACATCGAGTGAATGAAAGCAAGAGCAACGATGATGGTCCAATGAGAATCCACTGACAAACCTAATGAAACTCCGCTGATAGCGCTACCAATCATGACCCAATACACCCAGCGGTGTCGGCCCACCCTGAGAGCCATTTCATTGCCAAGGATCGAGGCGGGTATGCTGATGATGTTCAAAAAAGCCACGATCAGCGTAGCGCTGATCAAAAATGGTTGCTCAGGCGCTGCAACCGATGCGCAGTAAGTAAAGAATGCCACCAACCAAGCCCGAGTTGCAAACAGTTCCAGCGTGTGCGCGCTGTAACCCAACATATAACCAAGCGCTTCTTTCATGGCCAATACTTTTTTCCATCGTGCCACTGGAAAAGCATCACTCAACTTCATTTGAATATCAAAAATTCCTTTTTCACCAGGAAGTGCTTTTGTGCCAAGCCATGTCAAGATACCAGCGCAAATCGGACCAATGGCAATCAAGATGAATGCCAATGACCAAGAAAACTCTCGAATTAAAACCCCAGAGAAATAATAAGAAGCTCCCGTACCAAGCCCAAAAAATGCCGTATAAAAAGAAATGTGACGGGTGATTTCACCAGTCGTCACGCGATCAGAAATAATTTTTAAGCCAGGCATGTACATGGCGGATACGCCTGCACCATGAATCATTAAAAAGAATAGGGCGGAGTAAAACCCATTGGCAAAAAATCCCACACCCAGCAAACCCAATCCAGCAGCGAGACCACCGGCCAAATAAACTTGGCGGGTATCAATGCGATCAGTCAGGGTGGTGGCAATGGGGACTGCGATGACGTAGCCAAGGAAAAAACTGCTGGCCAAAAATCCAGCCTCAAAGTTACTCAAACTCCATTCCGCCTGAATGATGGTCAAGGCAGATGGATAGCAAGCAAACCCGAGAAGGGACAGTGCTTGCGTTAAGAGCATTAAATAGGTGGTCAAAATGGTAGTTTTTTAATTGTTATGGACGAAATGATTTTATCCTTAGATGGCTATTCATGGATAATTCAATTCTATTTATTTGAATCTAAGTCATGCCTGAACTACGCTCCCAAGCCCTTCAACTATTGAGCCTTTGCGACCCCTCTGAAAAGGGTGCGGCCGTGATTGCTTTGCGCGAGCAATACCATCAAGGTGAAATCACCATCAATTCAGAAGAACCTTTGACTGAAGCTGGCTTTGATATTCCTGGTAGACCTGCATCCCCCATTTTGGTCAATCCTGGATTGGTCAAGCGTCGTTCGATGGTGACCGAGGAAGGTCGTTCGGTATTGATCCACGCTTTGGCTCACATTGAGTTCAATGCCATCAATCTGGCCTTAGATGCCGTGTGGCGCTTTCCCAATATGCCCAAAGAATATTACGAAGATTGGCTGAAGGTAGCTGCAGAAGAAGCCTATCACTTTGATTTACTGAATCGTCACCTGCAAAAGAGTGGTTTTAAGTATGGCGACTTTCCTGCGCACAACAGCCTATGGGAAATGGTCGCTAAAACAACTGGTTCAATTCTGGCGAGGATGGCTTTGGTGCCAAGAACCATGGAAAGCCGAGGCTTGGATGCCTTGCCACCGATTCAAGAAAAACTCTCGCAAGCCCATGATCAGGATGCTGTTGCTTTGCTACAGATCATTCTGAATGACGAGATAGGACATGTTGAAATCGGTAACCGCTGGTTCAACTATCTCTGTGATCAACAAAGCTTAGAGCCTATTGCAGCTTATGCAGAATTGGTTGAAAAATACGATGCCCCTAAACTCAGAGGCCCATTCAATTACGCTGCCAGAAAGGCCGCAGGTTTCACAGATGCTGAATTGGCAGCTCTACAAATCACCGAAACAAACTAAAAGATTTAAAAGTACAAAGTAAAGTTCAGCAACTTAGTCTGGTTCAATCTGCAAAACATCAAAGGCAGCTTTCAAGCGTTTTTCATATTTGCGCTTCATCTCAGAAGCTTCTTCAGTTGACCAAGTTCTGAAACCTTCTTTTGACTTGATCCCAAATTTTTTCTCTTTCAGAATCTTGTTCAAGCAAGGTGATATCTCTGTGTTGTTTGACAAGCTTGGATAAATTTCTTTGGCAGCAATCGCCATGCCTTCCCATCCAGAAATCTCTTTTTGTGTCATGGGACCTACCGCTGCATAGCGGAAACCAAAGCTATAGCGCACAGCTGTATCAACGTCCTCGGGTGTTGCAATACCATCATTGACCAAAGAAAGAGCTTCACGCATCAAAGCATGCTGAATGCGATTGGCTAAAAATCCTGGGATGTCTTGATTGACCAACACTGGTTTCTTGCCAGCCTCCTCAAACAACTGACAAACCTTCTTTGCCATTGATGGATTGGATGCTTTGCCCAAAACAACTTCGACCAATGGCACGATGTGAGCCGGCATGAAGTAATGCATATTGAACATGCGCTCAGCACTCAATAAATCTTGGCTGATCTGACTGATCGGAAAGCCTGAGCTATTGCTGCCAATCGGAATATGAATCGGAACTCTCTTATCCAAAGAAGCAAAAATGGTTTGTTTGAGCGCTAAGTTTTCTGTGACTGTTTCTATCACCAATGCCACATCAGACCAATCGGACCAATCATCAATGGTGCCGGTTTGTATCTGTTGATTTGAAATATCAAACGAGCCTGATCCAGAGCCCAAGCCTTCCGCCAAGCCCATGACTTCAGAAACAACCGCCTTAGCACGCTCAACATTCCTGCCCAAAAGAATCACGCCATAGCCAGTACTGATGAATCCTGCGGCTATGCCGACAGCCATCGTGCCCGCGCCTAAAACAACCACTTTTTTCATGCTTGTCTCCATATTTTTATGTCTTCCATCATACCTAACTCAACGCTTTGTTGTTTTTAGCTAAAAGGCATACAGCGTTTGTTTTATTAGGGTAATAACTGAGTCTTTGAGGTCAAAAACAGCTTTGTTTTATGGCCTAATCGGTCTAGGATATAGCTTGCATTTCAAATCTGGAAGTCTTTATATTTAATAAGAATTTTCCAAGTATTTGAAGAGCGATGATCACCAATTAAATATAAAAACATAGAGAGACAGACATGCCCATTATTCAATCCGTTGAAGTCACAGCCGTTAGCGTGCCGCTTGATCATGTGACATCCTTTTCCACCAGAACAGTTTCAGAAAGACATTACTGTTTGGTCAAAGTGCGCAGCAAAGATGGTCACGAAGGTATTGGCTTTTGCTATGTTGGAAGTGCCGCTGGAGAATTAGTCAAATTGGCGGTTGAGCAACTCTTCGCGCCAAAGCTGATTGGTCAAGACAGTCACCGCACAGAAGGCATCTGGCAAGAAATGTACACCGATTCAATCTTGCAAGGTCGATCAGGCAGCGTGATGCGCGCCATCTCTATTTTGGATATTGCTCTTTGGGACCTGAATGCCCATTCAGTGAATTTACCTTTGCATCGTTACTTGGGTTCTTTTGTGAACGACCGTGTTCCAGCTTACGCCAGTGGTGGCTATTACTTGGATGGCAAAACACCCGCCAAGCTCGGCAAAGAGATGGAAGGCTATGTGAAGTTGGGATTCAAGGCCGTCAAAATGAAAACAGGTCGCCTAAGCCCTCGAGAAGAAGAAGCTCGTTTGAAAGCTGTGCGATCAGCCGTTGGACCAGACATCATCGTGACCATGGATGCCAACAATGCTTGGCGTGATATTCCGACGGCCATGGAATACATGAAGCGCTTTGAGCAATACAACCCATACTGGATGGAAGAACCTTTCTCACCCGATGCCATTGATCTTCATGCACGCTTAGCAAAACTCACCAGCATCACGATTGCGACGGGTGAGATCGAAGTAGGGCGTTGGCGTCATCGTGACTTGGTGGAGCAAGGTGGCGCAGAGATATTGCAAACAGATGCTGCTGTCTGTGGCGGTATTTCAGAATGGCGCAAGATCGCTGCTTATGCGGATGTCAAAGGCATTACTTTGAGCCCGCACTGGTTCCATGATTTGCATGCTCCATTGGTTGCCGCAACTCCTAACGCACGTTTTGTTGAATTCTTTGTCGATGACCAGGTCTTGAATTTCAGACGTTTGATTAACAAGCAATTGAAATTCAAAGACGGTGACTTGATTCTGCACACCACACCAGGTCTTGGTTTTGGTTTTGATGAGAAGGCTGTTAAAAAATATGCGATTGGGAAAAACACATGGACCATCATCAAATAAGTCCTGCCAGAGCCAAGCAATATGTTCAAGAGGTGTTTGCAAAACTGGGCATGCCTCATGAAGACACCCTGATTGCTGCTGAATACATTGTCAGAGCAGATTTGGTGGGGGCCGATGGTCATGGATTGTTCCGCATGCCTCAGTATGTTCAACGCTTCTTACAAGGCGGCATGAACATCCACGCCAACATCAAAACCATCAAAGACAGCGGCCCCATGGCCTTGCTTGATGGTGAT
>CAMBJN010000095.1 GCA_945867755.1 Polynucleobacter meluiroseus | reverse complement strand
GTCATGAAAAAATTAGGCGCTTCTTACGAAGTGTTAAGCAAAATCAATCCGCGCTTGGTCTATGCGAGCATCTCTGGTTTTGGTCAAAGTGGTCCATGGGCAGATCGTCCGGGCTTTGACTTGATGGCTCAAGCGATGTCAGGCGTGATGGCCATGACAGGTCACGGTGATGGTAAACCAGTCAAAGCAGGTGTTCCAGTAGCAGATATCGGGTGCGCACTATTTGCCACTTACGGTATTTTGTCTGCTTACATTGGTGCAAAAAATACGGGGCAAGGTCAATACATTGATGCTTCATTATTTGATTCAGCTTTGGCATTTTCGATTTGGGATACCGCTGAATACTGGGGAACGGGTAAACCACCCGTTGCTTTGGGTACAGCTAATCGCATGAGTGCGCCTTACCAAGCCGTCAAAGCAAAAAATGAATATTTTGTGATGGGTGCAACCAATAACAAACTTTGGCGAAAGTTATGTGAGATCTTAGGGCGTGATGATTTATTCAATGATGCGCGTTGCAAGACAATCTCCGATCGTTTAGCCAATCGTGAATACATCATCATTGAACTAGAGAAGTCATTTTCTGCCAAGGATGCTGATAGCTGGATCGATGAATTGCTTGCCAAGGGCATTCCGGCAGGTCCTATCTTGGACTATCCAAGAGCATTTGCCAGCGAGCATGGCAAGCACCGTCAAATGAAGATCGAGATTGACCATCCACTAGAGGGCAAGGTTCCCAATATTGGTTTTGCTGTGAAGATGCAGGGCACACCACAACAAGTTCGACGCCACCCTCCTTTGTTGGGTGAGCACACGCAGGAAGTGTTGCAAGAGGCTGGCTTTAGCGTAGATCAAATCAAAGTCTTTGAACAAGCTGGCGCATTTTCTGTGGAGTAATGATTCATGAGCGATCAAAATAAAATAAATCCCGCAGACACTTCAGGAAAAGTTCATCTAAAAATTGATGGTGCGCTTGCGTGGGTTTCTTTTGATCGCCCTTCTGCCAGAAATGCCATGACATGGTCGATGTACAGCGACCTAAAAGCTATTTGCGAAAAACTTTACACCGATAAAACCATCAAAGCCGTCATCTTGCGCGGCGTTGGCGGTCAGTCCTTTGTATCAGGCACTGATATTGAACAATTTAAATCATTTCAGGACGGGCAAGACGGCATTGACTACGAAGCATTGATTGATCTTCATATCGATGCATTAGAGCAACTACCCATGCCAACCATTGCCATCGTTGATGGCTTGGCCGTTGGTGGTGGTTTAGCAATTGCAACTGCTTGTGATTTTAGGATTGCCAATCCAAGTGCACGCTTTGGTGCCCCAATTGCAAAGACAGTGGGTAATTGTTTATCGCCGACTAATATTGCAAGACTAATGGCTCACTTGGGTATTCCAACGCTCAAAAGAATGTTGCTATTGGCAGAGCTGATCAATGCGGATGAATTACTCTCTTCTGGCTATGTGCACACTGTGGCAGATAGCGCAGAACTTGAATCAATTGCTAGAGCAATGGCTGAGAAGGTTATGAATTTGGCACCTCTGACAATTCGATCATCTAAGTTGACGATCAGCCGAATACATCAAAACGAATTACCTGACTGCGATGATTTGATCAAAGCCTGCTATGGCAGCTCTGACTTTAAGGAAGGTGTTCAAGCGTTTGGTGAAAAAAGACCGCCTCGATGGCAAGGGTCTTGAGTAACTAGAAATTTACGACCCTTGTTGGCAAAACTTTTTGAGTTTCTCCAAGTCTGGAATTGAGACAAATGATCGACCCACATCAGTCACCATGTTCATTTCACTCAAGCTGGCCAAGGAACGACTCACAGTTTCAAGCTTGATATCCATCATCAAACCCATGTCTTCACGCTTGAACAATGGAGCTTTGACCATGCCCTCATGCTCTTTAGCCAGAGCCAAAAGAAATCTAGCAATCCGTAAATCAGCGCGACCAGTGTTCATTTGAGAGAACCAGGTCTCTGATTGAGAAAGTGCTTCACCCCATTTTTTCATCATTTGACGATGTAAACGAGGAGACTCTTCGCCCAGAGTCACAATCATTGACGCAGGCAAGCGGCACATATGAACGCGACCTAGGGCAATCGCAGAACTTTCATGGGCAGACCCCAAGAGCGCTTCCATACCAAACAAATCGCCTTGCTTGATCAAGCGCACAATGCGCTCTGTGCCATCTTCATTTAAGTGCAATAACTTAACGAAGCCCTCGCGCAAGGTGAAAAGGTTTTTCCCATGCTCTCCTTGGGCATAAATTGTCGCACCGGACTCAAAATGAAGGTCGTCGATTGGCGCATGAATTTTCGAGAAATCTTCTTCATTCAGCTCAGAAAAAAGCACTGAACTTCTGATAGAACATGACTGACAATTACTTTGACCTTGCCACGCAATTTTGACTTCGATATCTCTCATAACACCTTGGGGTAATCTTTGCTGATGTTACACAGAATTAAAAAAGCTTGCTGATGGCAGCTCAGTGGGGTCTGAAAAATTATATGGCTTTCTTTTGCTTCAATAAATACTGACCCCAGTTAAAAACGGAACTCACCACTGGAGTCTTTTTAACTTTAGAAAGAGGTTTTGCTGAGCCCTGAATTGTTTTACTTGTTTTTTTCTTGGGCTGAATGCTCGTCGTTTGCTCAAATTGCTTTTTGCCAGACTTAACACCAGCAGCAATTTTCTTGGCTGTCTCAGGATCTAGTAACGATAATAAAGTTACAGAGTTCATGTAACCCAACATCTCTTGATGCAAGGTATCCCACAGAGCATGGCAAGCCAATTGCTGATCTTGCTGCTCTGGCATGATGCCGTCCACAGCCATGATGATTTGACCAACGGAAATTTCATTAGGAGTTCTGGCAAGCGTGTATCCACCGCCCGGGCCTCTCATGCTGTCAACTAAGCCCGCTTGGCGCAACTTGGCAAACAATTGCTCTAAATAGCTCAAAGAAACATTTTGTCTTGAGCTAATCGAAGCCAAAGTTTGGCTGGGCTGATCACTCGCGAAATGATTCGCTAAATCAACCATGGCAATAACGGCGTAACGACCTTTGGTAGCAACTCTCATAGTTCTAATCTAGCATAAATTACTGATTTAAATAAACCCCCCAAAAAAAAATATAAATTTCCCTTCAATTTTTAGGTGATTAGCTTGATCTAACCCACAGTTTCATAAGCGGATTTAATTACTTTATTTTTTCTTGTAAGTGACTGCAGCAAACAGCAAAGTAACCCAGGCTGAAATCAGCAAAAAACCTCCCAAAGGAGTGATCAGTCCAACCCTCAAGGAGCTGAGCGTCAATAAATACAAGCTGCCAGAAAACAAGATAGTTCCAACTACCATTAGGCTGGCTGAAATCATCAATGCCTTTGAAGCAATCGATTGGCTCAATAAAGCCACAATGCCCAAGAGTGCCACTGCATGAATTAATTGATATAAAACAGCAGTTTGGAATACATTCAATAAATAAGGGCTCAATTGTTGGGATAAAGCATGTGCACCATAAGCTCCTGCAGCGACCCCGGTAGCTCCAAAAAGACCCACAAAAGCTAAAAAGACTCTTGGTGCATGGTTCATATTCATTCTGCTTTCCTGAAAATCATCGATTAATGGTTGTCATCATACTGGTCTTACCCTGCTCAGGAATGACTTAAATCATGTGATGATCAATGCCCACAAATAGGTCTAAATAATCTTGATAAATCTCAATTTAATTAATTATGCGAAAAGTAAAATCTTTAGCTAAAATAACAACCTAGGTGATGATTACTTAGTAAAGTTTGCTAACTACTAGGTGTTAATACCCCCTTAACTATTTGAAGCAGGCTTTCTATACTTCTCATGGATGGGGTTGTTTTGTAACCAATTGGAGAGAACACATGAAATTGATTAGCGCATTAGTAGCATCTGCATTGATGATATCTGCACCAGCATTTGCTTCAAAAGAAATCGCCAGCAAAAACGCCTGTATGGGTTGCCACGCTGTAGACAAAAAAGTAGTTGGCCCTTCTTACAAGGACATCGCTGCAAAATACAAAGGTCAAGCTGATGCTGTTGACAAATTGGCTAAGAAAGTTAAGGCCGGTGGTTCAGGTGTTTGGGGTCCAATCCCAATGCCAGGAAACGCTGCAATCAGCGAAGCTGATGCCAAAACAGTGACTAAGTGGATTTTGGACGGCGCTAAGTAATTTTTAGCACCATCTTCAAAAATGGCTGGTTCATACCAGCCATTTTTTTATTCTAGTTTTAGCATTGAGCAACCTAGACAAAAATCTTTCGCTTCATTCATCAAATTACATTCTGACGATTTAAATCATGAGTAAATATTTATTAGCCCTACTATTAGCTTTCAACACCTCCTATGCATTGGCTGACAACAAAGCCATCGTGATTGATGAAATGGCTGGCTATCTGGATTTTGTTGATTACGGCGGTGGCGTTATTTTTGCTGAGCAAATCCCTGAAGAAGAATATAAAAAAATGTTCATCATTGATGCGAGAGATAAGGCTCAATTTGATAAAAGTCACATTCCAGGAGCAGTGAACATTGAATGGCGTCAAGTGCTTAACAAGCGTCAAGAAATTCCAAAGAACAAACCTGTTCTAATTTATTGCAATACAGGCAGCTTATCTGCGCAGGCTGGTTTTGCTCTTCGAATGGCTGGTTACGATAACTTGCGCATTCTTCAGGGTGGCTTCGAAGAATGGAAAACCAAAGGCGGATTAAAAGCCAATGCTAAAGCAGCGGGAAGATCTGCCAGTCATTGATTAGTTTTTTAAGATTAACCTCTGTGATAGTTATTAAAAGAATATAACTAATGGCTGAGTGATAGTATTACTCCATCTAATTAATCTCAAAGAGCTCTGGCATGCGCCCATACGATCACCCACTAAGAACCGTTCTTCATGAAGAGGTTCACGCAAGACCACCTGTTGCTCTATGGCCAAGAGATCGCATCCTAAACCAGGCATTCTTACTCAAGGGCACTGATCGTCAACAACAGCTTGACTGGATCAACGCCATCAGCGAACAAACGAAACAGCCCATCGACCCTAATCATGGACAAACGTTTCGCATCATTGAATTAAGACCAGCACCACAACGCGTCATTATCAAATGGGAACTCCATGGTGAGTTCTCATCCATCTCAGCCATTGCTCAACAAAAAGATTTGATCGCTGAAGCCCCCATCAAGACGCGCCCTGCTCTTGAGAATGAGGTGAATGAGTTATTGAGCAAATTAAGTATCAAGCCAATGCATGAGGCTGGAGGTCTTCGAATTTCTGCGATTGACATTGCTTTTGAAGATCGCGGCCTTTTTAAAGAGGCCGATGAGGTTTCTTCTTTATTCTCAGGAAACACCTTGATTGGCAGCACGATCCTCACCAATCAAAAAGCCCAAATGTGGACAGACTTACAAATCAATCAAGATGGCTACATTTCTTATTTGGTGCCACATGCTGGCATGGGTTCACGTCAAGCTGGTCGAGTCGCACGTCGCATCACCGAAGTAGAAATCTATCGCATGGCTTCAATGCTAGCATTTCCAGTGGCAAAAAGTTTATCAGGCCCTTTGCGCAATGCCGAAGCAGAGTTATCAGAACTATCAAAACAAATCTCAACGGCACAGGGTCAAGAGAGTGTTACGCCCCATCAAGATGGTGAGTTCTTAGAGACAATCTCTACCTTGGCTTCCAAGATTGAAGAATGGATTTCTGAGCACGGTCTTCGCTTTACTGCGGCTGAAGCGTATAGTCAGTTGGCAGC
>CAMBJN010000094.1 GCA_945867755.1 Polynucleobacter meluiroseus | reverse complement strand
AAAATAACTTTGTAGACGCTTACCACTCAGGAATTGCCTCTTTAAATAGGCAGTACTGTGAAAGTAACTATCAAGAACTAGTCTTAAAAAAGCATTAATCACAGCATTCAAAATACAGATCGGTCCAATACGTATGTCAAAACAATCTTTCAACACCATTCTTGAAGATGAAATCTCTTTTAAAGACATCATTGCTTTCTTGGTTGAATCTTGAAAATAATTATCCTGGGTGGTGTGGCTGGCGGATTGCTGGGTTTAGGGTATGGTTTGATAGCATCTGCCAAATACCAAGCGACCGCCAATATTCAAGTGGCCAAAGTCGCAGGTGTTGATGTGGAGGCGCCAGCTGTATCGGTAGAAAAACTTAAGATGCCTATGAATTACTCACAAAAAACATATGCGGCTTGCAATCTCATAGATAAATTTGAGTCTGGAGAAGTTATTGCAAAAACACTCAAGCCAACTTTGATAAAAAATGTCCCCATCATTACTATTTCATACATAGAAGAAAGCTCCGAAGATGCTAAAAAATGTCTGGTGAGTGTGCTGGATGATATTCGCGCTAATCAGAAATTAGAGGCAAAACCAATTTTTGAAGGTAAGAAAAATCAATTGGTTTATTTGAAGTTAAAGCTTGAATCAGCTGAAAAGATTATCAAGATCTTGCCTAAAAAAGTGCTGAATTTGATTTTTCTGATTCGAAGTTTTCTGCGGCTACACTATTACTTGCTACAACTTTGAGTAAAGAAAATGAAATGAAAGATTTGCAAACTCAAATCAACGATTTAGAAATAGCATTGCTGGAGCCTCAAACAAAAGAAGCATTTTTACTCCTGAACGAAAGGTGTCTCCTAAGCGTACCCTTATTTTAATGGGTGGGTTGATAGGAGGATTATTTTTGGGATTACTTTTTATGATCAGCAAACGTGGTTGGCACTCTTACAGAATGTCTAATCAATACATCAGTTAATACAAATTTGAAATAGTAAAACTTAAATTTTATGAAATGGTATGTCATTTACACTAAAGCTAGAGAGGAGTTCAGGGCTTTGGAAAATCTCCAAAACCAAGACTTTGAAGTATTCTTGCCTATCTGTCAGGTGCAAAAGAAGCAAGGCCAGTTGATCAAGCTAGTTACAGAGCCATTATTTCCAAGATATCTGTTTATTCGCTTGTCAGATGTGACGAGCAACTGGTTGCCGATTCGTTCAACCCGGGGTGTCGCGTACCTTTTGAGGTTTGGGCAGGCTAATAATCCTGTAGTGATGCCCGATAAAATCCTTGACTATATGAGGCAGCGTTGCGCTAAGGACGAGCCGCTCCGCGAGTTATTCTTTGCTGGTGAATTGGTTGAAATTACTCGGGGGCCCTTCAAAGGTCTTTCGGGGTTCTTTGAGAGGTTGCAAACTTTGCCAGAGGGTTCGGTCAGGGCTATGCTCTTAGTGGAAATTCTAGGCTCTGTGCAGAGACTTCAGCTTCCCTTGCGACAGTTCAAAAAAACGAGTAATTGAAGAGGTCTCAAAAGTAGGCATCTACTTCGGTTTTTGAGATTTTCACCATATGATTAGCCGACATCAACATACCAGACTGAAGCTATAAATAGGATGAGGTAATAGCAACCTTGGTGTAATAAGGCTACCTTTCAATTTTGAACCTTTATCAAGCGAGTCAAAGGTGGCAACTGAATTATTGAGGTTAGTAAAAATTCAATGTTAAAAAATGCATGAAAATTTTAGTTCGTTGTATCTCAAGTATTGAACATTTATGGAGGGTATTGGTTATAATACTTACAAATAAGCTGAAAGTTAATTAATCAATAAGTAATTGATTAATATTAATAAATAGAAATACTTAATAAAAAGTATAGCGGTAGCTTTAAAAAATATTTACTTCAGTAGAATTTTTTTAATCCTACCTTCACACAAAATCTATCCAACGATTCTGAATTTCAGGTGTTTCAGCTTTATGAGGTAAGTTCGACCTCTAGCCAATGAGTGCCATCTAATCTTTGGCTATGATTTTGCGTGTTATACGCTTTTCTTTCAAGATTAAGATTGCCAATAGTTGTTAAATCAAAACAAAAATAGCCTGCCAACTTAGCCAATGCCCATTTTTACAACTAAGTCAGGTAATCGGTGCATTAAAACTTAAAAAAGCCAAACTCAAATTCATTAAATGTCTTATATGGCAAACTCATCAATCGGATTTAAAGTCTGGACTCTATTGACATCCGCTGAGCAACGTCGAGCATTATTGTTGCTGGCTCTGATGTTATTTGGTATGGTTTTGGAGACGCTTAGTGTGGGGCTCGTAATTCCTACGATTGCACTTCTCACGCAAAGTGAATTGCTGCGCAACTATCCAGCACTTCAGCCCATGCTTCAATTTTTTGGCAACCCTAGTCAGCGAAATCTTGTTGTATTTGGGATGTTGTTAATGGTCAGCGTATATCTTTTTAAGGCACTGTTTCTAGCATTCCTCACTTGGCGGCAAACGAGTTTTGCTTATGATGTGCAGGCTCGGCTTTCACAAGATTTGTTTTCGGTCTATATGCATCAATCTTATACTTTTCATCTACAGCGCAACTCGGCTCAATTGATTCGCAATGTGATCAATGAGGTGAATTTGTTTACATTTAATGGAATTTTACCGAGCATGATGTTATTTACTGAGTCATTGGTATTGCTTGGTTTATGCAGCCTACTACTTTTTGTTGAGCCATTGGGGGCCCTCATTGTTGTGAGCGTGTTAGGTACAGCAGCTTGGGGGTTTCATCGATTCACTTGCAGACATATCGAGGGATGGGGGGAGGCACGTCAATATCACGAGGGTTTGCGCATTCAGCATCTTCAACAGGGTTTAGGGGGTGCCAAGGATGCGAAATTACTCGGACGAGAAAACCAATTTCTGGAGCAATACCGTATACATAATTCACGGAGCGCGCTGGTTGGACGGCTGCAAACTACCCTACAACAACTGCCACGTTTGTGGCTGGAGTTACTCGCAGTCACTGGGCTGGCTATCCTAGTTATAACTATGCTAGCGCAGAATCGCTTGCTTGAATCCGTATTACCCGCCTTGGGCTTATTCACCGCAGCCGCATTTCGTATCATGCCATCTGTCAACAGGGTATTGAGCGGAGTTCAGTCATTACGCTATGGACTTCCTGTAATTGATGTTATCCATGCGGAACTTAATCTCGTTATGCCTAATGTGGTCTCTAATAATAAGCTATTTACGCCCTTCCGTGAGGTATTAGAATTAAGTCAAATCTCGTATACCTATCCGGCCTCAGCAGAAGCTGCACTTAAAGACATCTCTTTGACTATTCAGCGAAGTGAATCGGTAGGCTTCATTGGTACGAGTGGGGCCGGTAAAAGTACGCTGGTTGATATTTTGCTGGGCCTACTCACCCCTGATGCGGGCAAAGTGAAAGTGGATGGCCAAGATATCCAGACTAATTTGCGTAACTGGCAAGATCAAATTGGTTATGTGCCACAGTCAATTTTTCTTACTGACGATACTCTACGTAGTAATGTGGCATTTGGCTTACCTACTGATCAGATAGATGAAGCTGCTATTTGGCGTGCCATTTATTCCGCGCAACTGGAGCAATTTGTCAACGAGTTGCCGCTTGGGCTCGACACGCTGGTTGGTGAGCGGGGTGTTCGCCTCTCAGGTGGTCAACGCCAGCGCATTGGTATTGCACGTGCACTTTATCATGATCCGGCAGTGTTGGTGCTGGACGAGGCTTCAAGCGCACTTGATACTGCTACCGAATCCGCCGTCATGGATGCCGTTCGAGCATTGCATGGGCATAAAACACTTATTATCGTAGCTCATCGACTTAGCACGGTGGAACATTGTGATCGGCTATTTCGACTTGAGCGTGGAAAATTAGTTGTGGGTAAGTAAACGAATAATAAGATCGAAAACATAACGATATTTCAATATAATTGAATCTCAAAAAAAATCATAAATTATCCAAATGAACTGCTATATCTGTAATCATTCTGACTTCCGTTTCCGCCAAGGCGGCGTCCGAGACAATCCTGAATTGCTTATTCACGAGTGTATAAACTGTGGTTTGGTGGCGCTCAACTCCTTTGAACATATAAAGCACGGTCACTATGAAAATTCAGGCATGCACGGTGAAGAATTACCCTCAATTGAATCTTGGTTACGGAAAACAGAGCAAGATGATCGGCGCCGTTTTGAATTGTTAAAAGTAGCCATAGTCAATCGTAAGGTTCTGGATTTTGGTTGTGGAGCTGGAGGCTTTTTGCGCAAAGTACAAAAACTAGCTACTGTGGTGGCTGGCGTTGAGCTCGAGCATAGAGTCCGTGAGCATTGGGTTGATTCGATCCCGATTTATGAGAGTCTCGCAGATGTAAGTGACAAGTACGACTTGATAACTTCTTTTCATGTGCTCGAACATCTGCTGGATCCGCGTGAGATGCTCCGTTGTTTAGCATCACACCTTAGGGTTGGGGGGCGCTTGGTGATTGAGGTTCCGAATTCTGATGATGCGCTATTGACCCTTTATGAAAGTGATGCTTTCCAACGTTTTACATATTGGAGTCAGCATCTATATTTGTTCAATTCCAAAACCCTGCATTGTTTAGCTAATCAGGCTGGTTTGAAGGTGATATCTATTCAGCAATTTCAGCGCTATCCACTTTCCAATCACCTGTATTGGTTAAGTCGGAACAAGCCGGGAGGGCATCAGTGCTGGTCGTTTCTCGATACTCAATCATTATCTGAAGCCTATACGGCATCGCTGGCTGCTATAGGCAAGTGTGACACAATAATCGCGTATTTAGAAAATGAGTAAATATTTTTTGCGAAGAGATTCTTTTTTAAAAGATTTTAATGGGTGAGTATTTCAAGCAAGCTAGTCTACTTGTATTAGCTGGTGGTTTTGGAACTAGGCTTCGCTCTGTGGTCTCGGAGGTTCCAAAGCCTCTGGCTCCTGTGCATGATCGACCTTTTCTTCACCACCTAATAGAGTGCTGGATTGAGCAGGGTATTAAACAATTTATATTTTTGCTGCATCATCAAGTTGAATCTATCGAGGCATTTCTGAAGTTACAGCAAACCGAAGGATGCTTGCGAGGTTGCGAAGTTAGAACGTTAACCGAACCCGAACCCTTAGGCACTGGTGGCGCAGTTGCTTATGCGGTTCAGCAACTGCGGATTAAGGAATCATTTCTGGTTGCTAATGCTGATACTTGGCTCGGATCAGGTATTGAGGAGGTTTTAAAGGCGTCTGCTCCTGCCATGGCTGTTGTTCATGTTGAAAATTCAGAGCGCTACGGAAGTGTTGTGGTGGAACAAAGTAAGGTGGTTGAATTTAAAGAAAAGCAAAGTAGTTTGGGGCCGGCATGGATCAATGCTGGACTGTATCAGTTGCATGCTGATTTATTTCGTGAATGGAGTGGAGAAGCATTTGGGCTTGAGCGCGAAATGTTCCCAAGGTTGGTGAGTGCTGGTCAATTGACGGCAGTTCCGCTGGAAACTGATTTTATAGATATTGGTATTCCGAAAGATTATTTTCGTTTCTGCCACTGGGTTGAGTCTGGTAAAGTTGGAGTTTTGTGAATCTAAATCTTTTTCTGATTTTTGAGGGCGAGCCTCTGAGAGAAGCACTTTTAAAAATTAGTGCTAATCAGCACGGTTGCATCATGACGACCGATCGTAACGGTTCGGTAATAGGTCTAGCAACCGATGGAGATATTCGGGAGAAGTTAATAAACGGGGCATCGCTGGATGATACTGTTGGATCATGCGCAAACCTGAATTTTATATGGGCTGATCAAGCAACACCACGTGAAATGCTGCTTAAGCAACTTGATCATAGTATTCGGGTCATTCC
>CAMBJN010000093.1 GCA_945867755.1 Polynucleobacter meluiroseus | reverse complement strand
TTGATCTGCCCTTGAATGAAATGTTTCGGTATGTCAGATACTTTGCCCTCAAGATCTGGATCAATGCCCCGAAGTGCCACCCCTCGCATCACATCGCTTCGAGTGATCAATGCCTGAGACATGATCATTGGTGCTGCACCAGTCACGCGCTTATTTTCTTGAACTTTGGCTAATAAAGGCTGCCATTCACCCAAACCTGTTGGAGCATGAATCTCCACATGCGATAAAACAGACAGCATTCGATCGCGAACCTCTTTTTGGAAGCCGTTCATCACCGATAAAACCACGATCAGAGCAGCAACTCCTAAGGCAATCCCCAACATCGACACGGATGATATAAACGACAAAAACCCGTCCCTAGACCCTGTTTCCTTGTTTTTTCCGCCTTTTCTCCTGGCGTTGGTGTAACGCCATGCGATTTCGAGTTCAATCGGCCAGATATTCATTTGAAAGAGTTTAGCTTGCTCTTGGGCAGAAGGTCTAAATGCCACCTAAAATCAAGGTTATGAAATACACCCTCGTTATTGCCGATAACCAAGATCAAGAATCATTTGATCGTGGCCTGCCCTATGAAAAGTTTTTACTGGGTAGCCAGAATGCCAGTGCGCCATTGGAACTTCAATCTCAAGGCGTGACGGTTGGGTCAAATACTTGTGTGGCACGAATTGAGCCTGTTCACATCCATGCAGCCAGAGACCACCTGGTTTTAACCAGCACTCAAATATTAGATATCCAAGCATCGGAGGCTGATGCTCTTTTTGATTCGGTGAAAGATATCTTTCTGGAAATGAGCGATGTCACGCATCGAAGCATGCCTCACAAATGGTTCATTGAATCTTCAGCTCTTGAGAGCTTATCAACTGTCAGCACTGCTCAAGCAGAAGGAAGAAATATTGATCACTGGATGCCCTCCGACACATCTACAGAGGGTGTTGCTCGTCAATGGCGCAAATGGCAAAACGAAATTCAGATGATTTGGTTCAATCACCCAGTCAATGAAGCAAGGCAAGCTGAAGGCATGCTCAGCATTAATTCGATATGGATCAGCGGTAATGGCAAGCTTGCTGATATCAAGCCTGATGCAAGGCTATTACAAGCGAAACAATGGCACAGCTCTGATGGCTGTCTGAACCTACTTGCATCTCACCTTCAAAAATCTCATGTGACTTCATTCAATGAGCTAGCTTGGAATGATGCGATTTCACTACTATCAGTATCTGATCCTGCGTTACAACTTATTTGGCAACAAGCTTGTGAAGCTTTGATCAACCATCAAATCAAAGAAATTGAATTGATTGATTTCCCAGAAGGTCAAGAGAGATCACGGACAATTACCATTGAACAGCTACCGAAAAAAGGTTTTGCTCTTTGGAAAAAACCAGTGCTTGTCTCACTTCAGGATATGCTTCGCACATGAGTATTCAATTCAAAGAGCGTGATTATTCTGAAAAAAGTGCCGCCTGGCTTGAACAAAGTGGCACTCATCCAGTATTGGCAAAATTATTTGCTGCTCGCGGCGTCGAAAAGCCAGAAGAACTTTTACTAGAACTCAAAAATTTGATTCCACCTGCACAGCTTAAAAATTGTGAGTCAGCCGCAAAATATTTAGCCGATGCAATTGAAGCAGGTAAAAAATTACTGATTGTTGCTGACTATGACTGCGATGGTGCAACTGCTTGCGCTGTTGGTCTCAAAGGTTTGCGAGCACTTGGCGCGCCCTGGAATATCAAGATTGATTATTTTGTTCCCAATCGCTTTACCTTGGGGTATGGCTTAACACCAGAGGTGGTAGATTTGGTGGCTGGTCTCTCTGAAAAACCAGACATTTTGATCACCGTTGATAACGGCATTGCCAGCGTTGCCGGCGTTGAAAGGGCTCATCAATTGGGCATTGAGGTATTGGTCACAGATCATCACTTGCCTGCCGATCAACTTCCAAAAGCCGCTTGGATTGTTAACCCCAATCAAGCTGATTGCACTTTCCCAAGTAAAGCGCTGGCTGGTGTTGGTGTGATGTTTTATTTGTTGATTGCATTGCGTGCCGAGTTTCGTGTGCGAGGCGCCTTCACTGCAGAAACTCAACCTCGCTTGGAAAATCTCTTAGATTTAGTCGCGCTTGGTACGGTCGCTGATGTTGCTTCTTTAGACAGAAATAATCGCATTTTGGTTTCAAACGGCATCAAGAGAATTAAAAGTGGGCAAATGCAAGCCGGTATTCGGGCTCTTTATATAGCTGCTGGAAAAGATCCCAATCGTGCCAGCTCGTTTGACCTTGGATTTACCCTAGGACCCCGCCTAAATGCTGCAGGTAGATTGGCAGACATGTCTTTGGGTATTCAATGTTTGCTTTCAGACTCGCCAGACGATGCATTGCGCTTGGCCCACGAACTTGATCGCATGAATCGTGAACGTAGAACCATCGAAGCAGGGATGCAAGAAACAGCCTTGGCTAGCCTGGTAGATATACAAGTTGGCGATCAAGCTACTCTGTGCATGGTCAATGAATCCTGGCATCAAGGCGTGATTGGCATCGTTGCATCGAGATTAAAAGAAAAGTTTCATCGCCCCACCCTGATTTTTGCCCCAGGCGAAGAATCTGGACAGCCTGTTCTCAAAGGCTCCGGTAGATCTATACAAGGATTTCATTTAAGAGATGCTTTGGATTTAGTCTCCAAAAGGCATCCGGATCTCATTTTGAAGTTTGGTGGTCATGCCATGGCAGCAGGATTGACGATTGAAGAAGATTCTTTTGAAGAATTTAAGGTTTGCTTTGAGGAAGTCGCACGGAGCTTGATGACCCCAGAGGTGCTCCAACGACAATTGGCTCATGATGGCAGACTCGATCCAGAATGTATTGACCCGGAGCTAGGCACTATCCTTGCCAACGAAGTTTGGGGGCAAGGCTTTCCTGCTCCGGTTTTTATGGGTGAGTTTGAAGTGTTGACTCAGACCCTGATTCAGGAAAAACACCTCCGAGTCCAACTCAAAGCCCTTAATTCAAATGGTTCAAGCCATCCAAAATCCTTCAACGGCATTTGGTTTTCTAGAAATGCCACCCTTCCAAACCCAGCCAGATTAGCCTATCGGGTCGTTACTGATCATTATCAAGGGGTTGCGAGAGCGCAATTACACATAGAGGCACTCGATGAACCCTTATAATTGTCGACCATGGAAGCCGAACAATTAAATCTCATCAGCAACACCCTCGAAGACCTGCGTACTCGTACGATTGAGCTTCGGAGGTATCTTTGACGTCGATAACAAAGCAGAACGTTTAGTCGAAGTTAATCAAACCCTTGAAGATCCCAAAATCTGGGATGATCCAAAGCAAGCCCAAGCCTTGGGTAAAGAAAAAAAGCTTTTAGATGGTGTCGTGGGCACGCTTAATTTTCTAACGGATAACATCACCTCAAGCCAAGAATTATTTGGTATGGCCAAAGAGGAAGGTGACTTCGACACAATTCTATCCATTGAATCGGACACGGATGGCATGCGCCAACAAGTCGAAGGACTTGAATTCCGACGCATGTTCAGCAATCCAATGGACCCTAGTTCATGTTTCATCGATATTCAGTCAGGAGCTGGCGGAACAGAAGCTTGCGACTGGGCCAGCATGTTGCTGCGTCAATATCTTCGTTACTGTGAGCGCAAAGGCTTTAAGGCCGAAGTCCTGGAAGTGTCTGATGGTGATGTCGCCGGTATTAAGAGCGCCACAATTAAAATTGATGGTGAATACGCTTACGGCCATTTAAGAACGGAGACTGGTGTCCACCGTCTTGTGCGTAAATCACCCTTCGACTCGGCCAATGGTCGTCACACCTCATTCACCAGTGTGTTTGTTTATCCCGAGGTCGATGACTCGATTGAGATTGATATCAATCCAGCTGATATCCGTACTGATACCTACCGTGCGTCTGGTGCTGGTGGACAGCACATCAACAAAACAGACTCTGCAGTTCGTTTGACCCACGTACCAACAGGCATTGTGGTGCAGTGTCAAAATGATCGAAGCCAGCATAAAAACCGTGCTGAAGCCATGTCGATGCTGAAGTCTCGCCTTTACGAACATGAGTTACGTAAACGCCAGGCAGAACAAGATAAGCTAGAGGCTACCAAGAGCGATGTGGGCTGGGGTCACCAAATTAGATCTTATGTCCTAGATCAGAGTCGCATCAAAGATCTTCGCACTAACGTAGAAATATCAAATACACAAAAAGTTTTAGACGGCGACTTAGATCCATTCATTGAAGCCAGCTTAAAACAAGGTGTTTAATTAATACCATTTATTTATTAATCATTATCACTATTGAATTGTTAGCGAAAACATCATGAGTCAAGAAGAACAAACGCCCATCGTCGATGAAAATCACATCATTGCAGAACGTCGCGAAAAATTAGCTCAACTGCGCAAAAATGGCGTGGCATTCCCCAATGATTTTGTGCCCACACACCATGCCGCTGATTTACATGAGCACTATGGCGAAATCAGCAAAGAACATTTAGCTGAGAAAAATATCACAGTCAAAGTGGCTGGCCGAATGATGCTCAAGCGCGTGATGGGCAAAGCCAGTTTTGCAACTGTGCAAGATCGCACCGGTCAGATTCAGTTTTACATCAACGATGCTGACGCAAGCGCTGATGCTCACAATGCTTTCAAACATTGGGACATGGGTGATTTCATCGCCGCTGAAGGCGTGATCTTCAAAACCAACAAGGGTGAACTATCAATCCTGGTAAAAGATTTGCGTCTTCTATCAAAATCATTGCGTCCTCTTCCAGATAAATTCCATGGTCTTTCAGATCAAGAGACGAAATACCGTCAACGCTATGTTGATTTGATTGTTTCTCCGGAGACGCGTCAAACCTTCTTGGCTCGCAGCAAAGCCATGTCTTCGATACGTCATCACATGCAAGATGCGGGATTCATGGAAGTTGAAACACCGATGCTTCACCCTATTCCAGGTGGCGCAGCAGCAAAACCATTCATCACCCATCACAATGCCTTGGACATGCAAATGTATCTGCGCATAGCTCCAGAGCTTTACTTAAAGCGTTTGGTGGTCGGCGGTTTTGAGCGCGTCTTTGAAGTTAACAGAAACTTCCGCAATGAAGGTGTGAGCCCAAGACACAATCCAGAATTCACCATGATGGAGTTCTATGCGGCCTACACAGATTACAAGTGGCTGATGACCTTCACAGAAGAGCTCATCAGAGCGGCAGCGATTGATGCTCAAGGCACGGCAAATCTAACTTATCAAGGTAAGCCCTTAGATTTATCAAAGCCATTTCAACGCTTAACGATTGCTGAAGCGATTCTTAAGTATGCGCCCTTATCGAAAAAACAATACACCGCATCTCAATTAGAAGATAAAGAATTTGTGCGCCAAGAACTTAAAAAGTCAGGTGAAGATATCAACGGACCAACTCTTAAGAATGCTGGTCTTGGTGCACTTCAGTTGGCCTTGTTTGAAGCAACTGCTGAAGAACATCTGTGGGAGCCCACTTACATCATTGATTACCCCATTGAAGTCAGTCCACTCGCCAGAGAATCAGACACAAGACCAGGCGTCACAGAACGCTTTGAGTTATTCATCACAGGCCGTGAGATTGCCAATGGCTTCTCTGAGCTAAATGATGCAGAAGATCAAGCCGCTCGCTTCCATGCTCAAGTCGCCCAAAAAGAAGCCGGCGATGAAGAAGCCATGTATTTTGACGCCGACTTTATTCGTGCTCTGGAGTACGGTATGCCTCCAACCGGTGGCTGTGGTATTGGTATCGATCGTTTGATGATGTTAATCACTGACTCACCAAATATCAGAGATGTGATTCTTTTCCCGCACTTAAGAAAAGAAGATTAAAAAAAATATTTAACAGAAAAAGAAATGTAAAA